>NZ_CAWLMI010000050.1:0-31972 GCF_963862045.1 Aeromonas sp. 159
GTTGAACACCGCCGTCGGGCCGAGACGATCCGAACCCGACGAGGGGCTGGCCCCTTCTGCCAGCGGCGTGCGGGCATGTCGACCATCCGGGGTGGCCATGGTGGCGGCACCGAAGGGCACGTTGGCGGAGATGGAGGAGGTGCCCGCATAGTAGGTACCGCCGATGGGGCCGCGGCCGAAGCGGGTGTTGTGCAGTCCCTTGAGCTCGTCGATGTAGCTCTGGTAAGCCTGCACCAGCAGCAGGTCTACCTCGTCCAGATCGTTGCCATATTTGGGGGCGGCATTGGTGAGGCGCTGGCGCAACTGCTCCCCCGCCAGCCCGGCAAAGTCTTGCTCCAGCGCGGCAGCCAGCTCGTGCTGCTCCACCACGCCCTGCTCGAACACCAGTTTCTTCAGGGCAGCCAGGCTGTTACCAAGGTTGGCGATCCCCACCTGCAGACCTGAGACCCAGTCATAGACGGCGCCCCCCTCCTTGATGGTCTTGCCGCGTTCGATGCAGTCATCCACCAACGTGCTGCAGAGGATGTCATGGGCTTGAGCCTCCAGCACGCTGTCGACCACGCAGTCGATCTCGATGGATTTGCGGGTGAAGTAGCGCACCTGCTCATCCCAGCGGGCCATCACCTCGTCAAAGTTGCCAAAGCTTCCGTCTCGCAGCGACTGGGGTTGGGGCAGGAAGACCTTGCCTGTGGTGGCATCGCGGCCGCCATCCAGTGCCGCCAGCAGGATGCGGGCGAAGTTGATAAAGCTCATGCCGGTGCAGCGGTAGCCCCATTTGCCGGGCACGGCGGTCTCGATGCAACCGATGGCGGCGTAGTGGTGGGCATCCTCCACGCTCACCCCGAGCTTGATGAACTCGGGGATCACCACCTCGTCGTTGTTGAAGGCGGGCATGCCGAAGCCGCAGCGGATCACCTGAATGCAGGCGTCGAGAAAATCCTCGCTCATCCCGGCGTGGTAGCGCACCGAGAGGTTGGGCTGGGTGGATCGCAGCTGGCCGCAGGACTCCAGAATCGCGTAGGAGAGGCCGTTGACCGCGTCATGGGCACTGCCATCCTGCCAGTTCTGGCCGCCAATCGTGACATTTTGATAGAGCGGGCTGCCGGCGGAGGCCTTGGAGTGGGTGCCGGAGCGGATCTTGTTCACTTCCAGCAACTTGAGCCAGCACCCTTGCAGCAGCTCGATGGCGCGTGTCCGAGGCAGGGATTCCGACAGCTCCACCTCGCGTCGATACCAGGGGTAGAGATATTGATCCATCCGGCCGAACGACACCGAGTGGCCATTGGATTCGATCTGCAGGATGAGCTGGATAAAGTAGCAGAGCTGCAGTGCCTGCCAAAAGGTCTCGGGGGGCTGGTGGGCGATGTGGGCGCAGTTGAGCGCGATGGTCTCAAGCTCGTTTCGGCGCTCGGGCCGAGATTCCTGTGCTGCCATATCATGGGCAAGTGCGGCGTAGCGCGCGATGTGAGCGCTGACCGCATCCAGAGTGATGGCGACGGCGTGCAGGAACTGCTCGCGCTGCAGATCGGCCCAATCCGCCAAATCCAGCCGACTGCGGCGCTCGGCCACCTTGGCCTTGAAGCCATCGAGACCCAGAGTGAGCAGCTCCTCATAGTTGACCGCGAGGTGGGCATCTCCCGAGGTCATGTTGCCCTCGGCCTTGATGATGCTGCTCTCCAGCAGCGCTTTTTGCTCGTCGGTAAAGAGGCCGAAGCAGCGATCCTGCACCGTCTGGCCGCGCCAGAAGGGGGTGAGGGCGTGGATGATCGCCTTGTCGGTTTCGCTGACTGCAAAACCGGCGCCGGGGCGATCTGCCAGCTCGTCGATCTCCTTCTCAATCCAGCTCACCGTGTATTCGGGAAAGAGCGGCGCCGCCCGTACCTGACTGGCCTGATTGCCGACGATAAGCTCCTCGTGCTTGATCCAGATGGTGCGCTCCTTGAGGTGATGGGCCAGAGCCAGGGCGCGGCGCACCGGCAGCGGCCGGGCGAGATGAGTCTGATAGGCCTCGGTATAGTGGCGGGCCCGCTCGGTACAGACCGGCGGCTGAACGATGTGGATCAGGCTCTCTTTGTGGGCGCGGATCCGCGGGCTGAGGGTATTGAGGTCGAGCTGGGTCATGATCTTATTCTCTGGTCACAGGGGTCAGCCCCTGACGTTGGGCGTATGCGTGGGCAAAGCGGAGTAAATCGGGGTCGTCAAACGGTGTCTCAGGCGCCTGATAGGGCAGATCCAGCAGGGCATATTTGCCCATCCCCAGCGTGTGGTAGGGGAGGAAGTGGATCTCCTGCACCGTGCCGAGGCTGGCAGCGGTGTCGGTGATGGCTTCGATCGATGCGTGGTCGGCATTGAAGCCGGGAATGAGTGGCACCCGGATCTGCATCGGCACGCCGCGCTCGGCGAGGCGCTTGAGGTTCGCGATGGGCAACTCCACCTTGCCGCGGGTCCAGTGGAAGAAACGTTCTTTATCCACGTGTTTGAGGTCCGCCAGCAGCAGATCCAGTGAGGGAAGGCTTTGCTCAATCTGGTGCCAGGGCACATGGAGGCAGCTCTCGACCGCGGTGTGCAGCCCTTCGGCCTTGCAGCGGGCCAGCAGGTTGGCAGCAAATTCGGGCTGCATAAACGGTTCGCCACCGGAGAGGGTGACGCCACCGCCGCTGCGCTCGAAGAAGGGGCGATCCCGCAAGATGTTGTCCATCAGGGTGTCCAGGGTTTCATCGCGGCCGCACACCTGCAGCGCTTCGCTTGGGCAGAGGCCGCGCAGCCGCTCCACATCCTGATTGCCGAGGGTTGAGCGGACGAGCTTGACACCCTGGCTGTCACGCAAGATTGCCGGACAGGCATCGCTGCAGAGCCGGCATCCCTCGATGCATTGGCGCCGGTCGAGTAGTATGTCCGGCTTGGGAGAGCGGCTTTCCGGGTTTTGACACCAGCGACAGGCCAGCGAGCACCCCTTGAGAAATACCAGGGTGCGAATGCCGGGGCCATCGTGAGTTGAATAGCGTTGCAGGTCGAAAATCATACCGCCTCCTTTTGTATTTGCATTCTATTTGCTTTCGCTCGAAAGTTGATTTGATTTTGATCAACTAAATTGCGGATGTTATCTGGCTAAAATGGCGACATATTGAACATCCCGTTAAGGAGTCAGAGATGGAGCTTTATCTCGATACTGCCGATGTGGCTGCGGTGCGCCGCTGGTCACGGATCCTGCCGCTGGCTGGCGTTACCACCAATCCGTCGATTGCTGCGGCAGGCGGCATGCCGCTGACCGAGTTGCTGCCCGCCTTGCGGGAGGTGCTTGGGTCCAAGGCGCGCCTGTTTGCCCAGGTGATGGCCAAAACCGAAACCGAGATGGTGCGTGAGGCATTTGCCTTGCGTGAACTGGACCCGGATCTGGTGATCAAGATCCCGGTGTGTGCAGAGGGGCTGGCAGCCATCAAGAGCCTGACCACCAACGGTGTGCCGACCCTGGGCACCGCTGTCTATACCCCGCTGCAGGGCTGGCTGGCGGCGGTGGCGGGGGCGGAATATGTCGCGCCCTACGTTAACCGGCTGGATGCTCAGGGGGGCGATGGCATCGCCACCGTGCAGGAGCTGCAACAGCTGCTTGCGCTGCACGCGCCGAACAGCAAGGTGCTGGCGGCATCATTCCGCACTCCCCGTCAGGCGCTCGACTGCCTGCTGGCGGGTTGCCAATCGATCACCTTGCCGCTCGACGTGGCCGAGCAGCTGCTGAACGTACCGGCAGTGGATGCGGCATTGGCGAAGTTTGATCAGGATTGGCAGCGCGCCTTCGGTCGCTGATCCCGGTGACAAGCTGATTGCAGTGATTGAGGGGGGGAGGGTGAAGAAGCGCGGGTGATGGGGATTGACCGACTAGACTGGAAAGAGGTGGCTACATTCGCGGGCCACCCTGCAGTCTACCGGAGGTATCCCATGAGCGACCATCTGCTACTCCCCCATGGTGAAGATTTGCGTCGTGCGGTGCTTTGGCTCAGTGAGCATCACCAGCACGATATCTCTGCCATTGAAGAGGCCAGCCTGCGTTTTGATCTCTCGCCGTTGGATGAGGAGTTTCTGATCCGGCACTGGCTCGACAGCCAGCGCCAATCATGAAGATCCGAGGTGAGGGATTAGAAGAAGTTGGCGAGGTTGATGCCGAACTCTTTGGGGTCGACCGTGTTTTCTATGCTCTCCTGCACCCCTGACTTGGCCAGATCCAGCCACTGTACCTCGAGGTAGTGACGCTGGGTGGCGTGATAGATCACCTTGACCACCGGCTTGAGCGGCTGCTGCTCGTTGCGCTGCATCACGATAGCCAGGCGCTGGTTTGAGAGCTGTACCAGAGTGCCCACCGGATAGACTCCCATGCACTTGATGAACTTGGTAACCAGTTCGGCATCAAAGTGCTGATTGATCCCCTTGAGCAGAATGCGGAAGGCTTGGGTCGGCTGCATACCTGCTTTGTAGACCCGATCCGCGGTGATGGCATCATAGACATCGACGATGCCGCTCATCCGGGTATAGAGAGAGAGCTGCTCCCCCTTGAGTCGCTGCGGGTAGCCGGAGCCATCGAGCCGCTCGTGGTGGTTGGCGGCCACCTCCAGCATGGTGGGGGTAATGCCAGGGGTATTGCTGAGGATCTCGTAACTGTGCACCACATGCTGACGCATGATGGCGAACTCCTCATCGGTCAGCTTGCCCGGTTTGTGGAGCACCTCGTCCGGGGTCATGATCTTGCCCACGTCGTGCAGCAGGCCACCCAGGGTCAACTCCTTGAGCACGCTGCGCTCAAGCCCCAGATAGCGGCCGAAGTTGGCCAGCAGAATAGCCACGTTCATGGAATGCTCCATCAGGTAGGCATCCTTGGCGCGAATACGGGCCAGACAGAGCATGGCATCGCCGTGGGTGAACATGGTGTCCACCATCTCTTCGGCGACTTCGGCCAGCGGAGTGATGTCGATGGGCTCACCCGCTTTGAGGTGGCGAATGAACTTGCCTTGCAGCTCGCGCGCTTCCTGATAGAGGCGGCGGATTTTAAGCTCCCGTCCTTCGCCGTTGGCACTGGCACGGCGCCCTACCTGGGCGCTGTTGGCATTGAGGTCGGGGGAGGTAACGGCATCACTTTCGGCACTGCCCAGCTTGCTGCGGGCCAGATCGATGCGTACCGTGAGCACCCCCTGACGCACCAGATTGGCAATTTGCGCCACGCTGGTCACCAAGCCCATCTGGGCGATCTCCATCCCACCTGTCTGGCTGGCGATAGCAATGACATACATGCCGGGTTTCAGCTGGTTGACGGGAATGACGGGATAGGATGCTTGAGACTTCATGAGGGCTTCCTGACTCTTATTATTATGAGTATCGTTCGGATGGGTCACACCGGAGAAGTGTAACATCGGATGACCAGTTCGTCATAATTGGCAACCCCTTAACAGTGGCGTTGTCGCCCCCGCCCGATATAATGACGCCCCTTTACTTGTTGGACTCCGAGGTTGTGCATGCGGCTTGATAAATTTCTGTGCGATTGTTCCGATTTGACCCGCTCGCTGGCAGGCAAACTGATCCGTCAGGGTGAGGTCATGGTGGATGGCATTGTGGTCAAGCAGCCCGCCTTTCATATCAATGAGCAGAGCCAGATCGAGTTTGACGGCGTGCTGCTGACGCTGGAGCAGCGCAACCGCTATTTCATGCTGCACAAGCCGGAAGGGTATGTCTGCTCCAACGAGGATCCGGATCACCCGACTGTCTTCTTCCTGATGGATGAACCGGCGATGGGCAAGCTGCATGTAGTGGGTCGCCTCGACCTCGATACCACGGGTCTGGTGCTGGTGACCGATGACGGTCAATGGTCCCACCGCATCACCTCGCCGCGCCACGAGTGTGCCAAGACCTATCACGTCTGGCTGGCCGATCCGGTGAGCCCGGATGCAATCGAGCTGTTCGCCGAAGGAGTCTACCTGCGTAACGAGACCGATAAAACCCGTCCTGCCCAGCTGGAAATTCTCGGCGAGTGCGAGGCCCGCCTGACCATTCACGAAGGCAAGTACCACCAGGTCAAGCGGATGTTTGCCTCCATCGGCAACAAGGTCGTTGGCTTGCATCGCGAGCGGGTGGGCGGCTTGACGCTAGATGAGGCGCTAGCTCCCGGTGAATACCGTGAGCTGACCGCTGAGGAGATTGCCCTGTTCTGATCAGGGATGGTGCCGGGGGTCAGTGAGTGCTGAAACCCAGCACCAGTGCTGTGCCCAGGGTGGCAATCAGTGCACCCGCCCAGGCGGCAATGGATGGCCGCTCCCCCGAGTGCCACCACAACAGCGGCAGCAGCAGTACCGGCGTGGTGGAGGAGAGAATGGCCACCATGCCCACCTCGCCCTGCCGCAGCGCCATCAGGATCAGCGTCATGCCCAGCCCCATCGCCAGAAAACCGTTGGTGGCAATCATGGCGAGGATATGGCGATTGACCGGTTTGAGCGGCATGGCCAGTGGCAAACGCCCCAGCCGAAGGACGCAGTGGGCCAGCAGGGCACTGCCCATCCGGATACCCGATGCACTCACCGCATCCACCTCACCACTCATCATCACCGGCTTGGCGATGATGGCTCCCACGCTTTGACACAGTGCCGCCGTCAGGCCAAGGCCAATTCCCAGCGCCAGATTGCCACGGATCTGCTCCCACTCGTTGCTGCTACTGCGTCTGCCAAACAGGATCGCCAGCATCACGCCAGCAAAGACCAGCATGGCCCCCAGCAGTCGCCAGCCCGTCAGCTGTTCATTAAAGAGCCAGAGCCCAAGCAGGGCGGAAAACAGCGCATGGCAAGAGAAGAGCAGGGCACTGCGTCTTGGCCCCAACCGGTTCATGCAGGCAAACAGCGCCGTATCGCCCACGAAGATGCCGACCAGCCCCGAGATGGCGAGCAGGGGCAGGGCGCTTGCGGTGAGGGTTTGCCAGCCACCGGTGAGCAGACTCATGGTGCCGAGCATCAGGCTGACCAGAAACATGCGCCAGCGGCTGTAGGCAAATGCGCCGAGATGACGGGCCGGTTTGACCGAAATTAGCGCTGCAACTGCCCATAAACTGGCCGACGCGAGGGCCAGCCACTCATAACCCATAAAAACTCCTGAAAAAATTAACCCGAAAGACTCCATCTCCCGGGCAAGCCCGATACAATACGGGGCGTTTTCGGGGATAACAAGAGCGGCATCAGGCATTCATCAGGCGCGCCGTCGGCCTTCCCCTCCTGCAGTGGTGTTATTCGAGGTTTTGTCATGAGGTATGGTTTCTTCCCCAAGCTGGCACAACGCTGGCTCTCCCCGCTATTGCTTGCCGTGCTGGCCGGACCCTTGGCCCATGCCACCACCGTCGAGCAGCAACCTCTGCTTGCCGATCGGCAAACTCTGGTCAAGGGCAACGGTGCCGAGCCGGAGTCGCTGGATCCTGCGCTGGTGCGCTCTGGCTTCCCGGGGGAAGCCGTGTTGGTAGACCTGTTTGAAGGGCTGGTCAGCGAAGATGGTCAGGGGCATATCGTTCCTGCTCAGGCACAGCGCTGGGAGGTGAGTGAAGATGGGCTGGAGTGGCGATTCTTCCTGCGCCCCCAACTGAAGTGGTCCAATGGCGAGCCGCTGGTTGCTGCTGATTTTGTCTATGCCTGGCGCCGTCTGCTCGATCCGGCCATTGGCTCCCCTTCCGCCGGACTGCTACTGGCCACGGGGATCAACAACGGTCAATCCATCTATGCGGGAGCGCTGGAGCTCGACAATCTGGGCATTGAGGCGCAAAGCGATCAGATCCTCAAAATTACCCTGGAGCGGCCAGCGCCCTATTTTTTGCAACTCATCAGCCAGCGTCCCTTTGTGCCGGTCAGTCAGAAAGCAATAGCCAAGTTTGGCAAGCAGTGGACCGAGCCCGGCAAGCTGGTGAGCAATGGTGCTTACCGGCTGGCAAGCTGGGCGCCGAATGAACGTATCGAAGCTGAGCGCAATATCCACTACTGGGATGATCTCCACACCCGTATCGGGCGGGTCACCTACCTGCCGATCACTTCACAGCATGCTGAGCGGCTACGTTATGAGGCTGGTGAAATACAGCTCACCAACAAGGTCTCCCTCGGCTATTACCAGAAGATGAAGCGCGAATCACCGGAGCGGCTCTGGGGCTTGCCGCTGTTTGGTACCTATCTTTATGCTTTCAATCTGAAGCGGCCTGAATTGCAGGATGTGCGAGTGCGTCAGGCGCTCTCCATGGCGGTTGATCGACAGCAGCTCATTGAATCGGTGAGCGGGCAGGATGAACAGGTGGCATGGTCGCTGTTGCCGGAGATGCCGGGTTATTCCCGGTTGGTATTGCCCGTCGCGCTCGAAGATATGCCGACCCGACAGGCCAAAGCGGCAGCCCTGCTGTCAGCGGCCGGTTATAACAGTGCCAATCCACTCAAGCTGAGCATTACCTACAATACCGCCGAAACCCACAAACAGATGGCGATGGCCATTGCCGCCATGTGGCAGAAGCTGGGGGTGCAGGTCACCCTCCACAATCTGGAATGGGGCGCCTATCAGGTAGCCAAGGATAGCGGTGATTTCCAAGTGGCCAGAAGCTTCCTGTTTGGTGATTACGTGGAGCCGTCAGCCATGCTGGGCAGCTTCCGTTGTCAGGATCTGCGCAACGAGAGCAGCTACTGCAATCCCGACTTTGATCTGCTGTTGGAGCAGGCGGCCAACACGCTGGACAGTGCCAACAGGGTTGAGTTGTACCGACATGCCGAGCAACTGCTGCTGGAGGAGGCGCCTATCCTCCCCGTATATCATTACAATCAGATGAGACTGGTCGATCCCACGCTGCGGGGGCTGCCCAGCCAGAATTTGAAAGGGACGATTGCGACCAAGGATCTCTATTTCAGCCCGCAGTGAGGAGTACTTCATGAAACTTGCCATCATTTCCGACATCCATGGCAGCATCATTGCATTGGAGCGAGTGTTGACCCAACTTCAGTCCTGGCAGCCGGATCACTACCTGCTGCTTGGCGATCTGCTCAACCATGGCCCGCGCAATCCTCTGCCTGAAGGGTATAACCCGGCTGCCGTGGCCGATCGGCTCAACGGGCTTGCCCCGCAGATCATCGCGGTGCGGGGCAATTGCGATTCCGAAGTGGATCAGATGCTGTTGCACTTTCCCATCACCGCCCCCTACAACCAGTTGCTGATCGATGAGCGGCGCTGGTTTGTTAGCCATGGTCATCTTTACCGTCCCGATGAGGTACAACTGCCAGCGGGCAGTCTGTTCCTGAGTGGTCACACTCATGTGCCGGTGCTGGAGTGGCAGGGGGAGAGGGTATTGATGAACCCGGGATCTATCTGTTTCCCACGCGGCGAGTTGCCCGCCAGTTACGGGAGCTATGAAGACGGAGTGCTGCGCGTTAATGCGTGTGAGGACGGGCGGGAGTTGCTACGACTGGTGCTTTAAAACGGACATCAAAAATGCAAGGCCTGATAAGTGATGTCAGGCCTTGATACCGTAGGAGCGGGTGCCAGAGCGAGTATTGCCTTTGGCGTCATAGGTCAGGCTGTTGCGATCGCGCAGCTGACTCAGAAAGGTTGCCAGACGACGGTTGGAGACGATGCTCAATTCAAGCAAGCGACCGTTGATATCATTTTGTGCCTGGCAGGCATCCAGTTTTGTACGAAGCTGTGCCATCTCGTTGGGATAGGCTGCCAGCTGCAGTGCCAGTTCCGGCATCTCTGCGAGGGTCTTATCCAGCGTTTCTATCGCAGCAAGCAACTGCTGTTTGCGCTCGGTCAGTGCGGGCAGGGCCAGTGCCTGATGCTGTTCGAGCAAGCTGAACTCCTCTTCCAGAATGCCTTGCATCTGGCTGAGGTAATCATCTTGGGTGTGCAGTAACGAAGGTAAATCCATCATCCCAGAACTTTGTCCAGATTGGCCTCGAAACTGAACATCTTCTTGGCCACAGCGTCGCTGTTAACCTGATATTCGCCACTCGCGACGGCTTTTTTCAGCCGTTCGACCTTGCTCTCATTGCCAGTCGAGGCGGTATTGAGGTTTTGTTGCATCTTTTGCAATTGTTGCGCCTCACTGGTCAAGGAGACGGAGTCCAGCTTGACAGTAGCCGCTTTGTTTTCGGGCGATGAGGTGACTGACTTGCTGCCTGTCCCCTGGCTATTAGCGGTATTTTGCAACCGATTATTCGCCAAGTTGTTGATATTGTTGATGGCCATTTTAGTTACCTTCGTCTGCTTTAAGGTTTGCTTACCTGTTTATCGGTGCGGCAGATCAAAACTTTAGAAAAAAGTTGTCAAGGATCCGGATTTAAAAAGTGACCGATACGGCACCTACCGCACTGACTTTACCCTCAACGGTTTTGCCGGAGCGGATATTGACGAGTTTGATGATCTCTCCGAAGCTGCCATCTTGCAAGGCTCGGGCCATGGTTTTGATCTGGAAGTTGCTGTTTTCTGCCGTCAGGGTGACCTGATCCCCTTTGCACACGACACAAACCTGACTCAAACGGATGGGTTGCCCAGGTTTTAGCTCCCGCTTGCTGCGTACTCCAACAAGAGGGGCTGTGTCAGTCAGGTAGTCGCCGCGGATCAGGGTCTGATCCTGATAGGCCAACACCAGCTGGCTTTCACTCAGCAGGTCCCCCTTGGCGATGGGGTTGGTCACAGTGACATAGGGCTTTTGAATGCTGACCCGCACCGGGAGATAGACGTCCCAGGGCCTCTCCTCCTCACACTTAAGGTAAACTGTTGTATTACGGCGAATTTCCATTTTTGCTGGTAAGCTGATAGTGAGCAGATCTTCGCAGCGGGTCAGTGGGAGCCGTTCATCCAGCGTGGCAGAGGTGACCTCGGCTCTGGCATCCAACGGAATATCCAGCTGGCTGTAAACGAACTCTTGTGCCTTTTCTTGCAGATAAGTAGTGACGTCCGAGGCGTAGCTGGAAGATATGCTGCCAAAAAAGAGGCTGATGAGTAAAAGTCGGTTAATCATTTTCGCTCGTTGGTCGATAAGTTGTTCACGCATATCACCATATTTAACTATGATTGCTTCAGAATCTGTTCGTTGTCACATCGATAGTCTGACGCAATCCATCACGCATGCATGATTAATGCCAAGCGTTTTTAGGGAGTGTTTATGGCCAGTATCCTGGACTCGGTCAACCAACGTACCCAGCTAGTGGGGCAAAACCGGCTGGAGTTGTTGTTGTTTCGTCTCAATGGACGTCAAAGATTTGGCATCAACGTATTCAAAGTGCGTGAAGTGTTGCAGTGTCCCCCCTTGACCGTGATGCCAAAATTGAACTCCTGCATCCGCGGGGTCGCACATATTCGGGGCCAGACGATCTCGGTCATCGACCTCAGCATGGCGGTTGGCAAACGCCCGATTGATGATCTGAGCAAATGCTTCATTATCATCTCCGAGTACAACCGCTCTATTCAGGGCTTTTTGGTGCATTCGGTCGAGCGCATCATCAATATGAACTGGGAATCCATCCTGCCTCCGCCTAAAGGTGCGGGTCGCATCAACTACATGACTGCCGTGACTGAAGTCGACGGCGAGTTGGTCGAAATTCTTGATGTTGAGCGGATATTGAACGAAATTTCTCCGGTTGCAACGGATGTTAGTGAGGAGTTGGTTCAGGCCAGCGTCGACCACCCGACTCTGGGGCGTCCTGTTCTTGTTGCGGATGACTCCTCAGTGGCACGCAAACAGGTACAACGTGCGCTTGAGGCCATCGGTGTCGAGTGCGTGTTGGCAAAAGATGGCCGCGAAGCATTGAACATGCTGCTGGAAATGACCAAAAATGGTCCTATCAAGGATCAGGTTGCGCTGGTTATTTCGGATATCGAAATGCCGGAAATGGATGGCTATACCTTCACTGCCGAGATCCGGAATAATCCCAATCTCAAGGATTTGCATGTTATTCTGCATACCTCGCTCAGTGGAGTATTCAACCAGGCAATGGTGCAGAAAGTTGGTGCGAACAATTTTATCGCCAAGTTCCAGCCTGATGAATTGGCCAAGGCCGTACAAAACGCACTCTAATAAAGAAGAACAGCTGCATGAAGACACTTTCGGACGACTTATACAAACAGTTCAGCAACTTTCTGGCGGTACAGAGCGGAATTGTGCTGGGGGATAACAAACAGTATCTGGTGAAGAGCCGTCTTTCACCTTTGATGGCTCAGTTTGGCATCGAGAGTCTGTCTGATCTGGTTACCCGTGCAATGAGTGTGCGAGAGCGTGACCTGAAAATGGCCGTGGTGGATGCCATGACGACCAACGAGACCCTCTGGTTTCGTGATACCTATCCGTTTCAGCTTCTTACTGACAAGATTTTCCCCGAGTTGGGGAAAAGTGGCCGCCCCATCAAGATCTGGTCGGCTGCATCCTCGTCAGGTCAGGAGCCCTATTCCATTGCCATGACGGCACTGGAGCAGCAGATGAAAAAGCCGGGTACCTTGCCTGGTGGCGTGCAGATTGTCGGGACGGATATTTCGACGACCATGCTCAATCAGTGTAAGGAAGGCGTTTACGATAGCCTTGCTCTGGCGCGCGGTTTGTCACCGGAGCGCAAGAAGATGTTTTTTGAGCCCTACGGTGACAACAAGATGCGGGTTGCCGAGCGAGTCAGAAAATTGACCACCTTCCGGCCACTCAACTTGCTGGAGAGTTATAGTTTGCTCGGCAAGTTTGACATTATCTTTTGCCGTAACGTGCTCATCTATTTTGCGCCGGAAGTGAAGTCTAAGATCCTCAACCAGTTTGCTGCCAGTCTCAATCCCGGTGGATATCTGATGCTGGGCGCGTCGGAGTCACTGGCCGGGTTGACCGATCGGTTCGAGATGATCCGCTGCAACCCGGGGATTGTCTACAAGGTCAAATAGGCCTGACCGCCTTGATATTCGGGGTCTGCCGAATATTGCCAGTTCATGTAAAGAGGGAAGCTACGAGCTTCCCTCTTTCTTTATCTACAGCTCAGACTTTCTATTTACCTACCATATCTCGCCACTGCAAAAATGGTTGCAACCTTAAGGTGGCCAAATGATGCCGTCTGACTCAAGGCACGAGATGCTCCTGCCGTTTTCGGTCTGAACTGTGCTCATACCCAAACCATCGAACTGAGTGATTTGCTTATGGCACACCTCTTGCAAACAAAATAAACCAAGCAGGAGGTGTGCTATGGCTTTTTCATTTGACAAGGCATTCGGTGTGCATCAACACACCATAAGCGTTCGCGCCAAGCGTGCTGAGGTGCTTTCCAGCAATATCGCCAACGCAGATACCCCGGGCTTCAAAGCCAGGGATATCAATTTTGCTCAGGCATTACAGGAGGCCCAGTCGCATCAGGGATTTGGTTTGGCAACGACCAGCGAAAAGCACTTTGCCTTGAATATGGACGCCCCGGGTACCGTGCAATATCGCAACCCGCTGCAACCGGATACCGGTGACGGCAATACGGTCGATGTGCAGCAGGAGCGCAGCGAATTTCTGCGCAATAGCCTCGAGTATCAAACCTCCCTTGAATTTATGAATAGCAAGATCAGTGGCCTGCTCAAGGCACTGAAAGGAGAGCAGTGATGAGTTTGTTCAAGGTCTTTGACATAGCAGGCTCGGCTATGAGCGCACAGTCAGTGCGCCTCAACACGGTTGCCAGCAACATGGCCAACGCGGACAGTGTCAGCTCCAGTGTGGAAAATACTTACCACGCCAGGCGGCCAGTCTTTGCCGCCCAGCTCGATCAGGCGATGTCTGACAAGCAGGGCTCGGTCGGGGTTGAGGTGAAGGGGATTGTCGAGAGCAAGGCGCCACTGCTCAAGGAGTACAACCCCAACCACCCGATGGCGGATAAAGACGGTTTTATCTTCAAGCCAAACGTCAACATGGTTGAAGAGATGGCCGACATGATCAACGCCTCGCGCAGCTACCAGACCAACGTACAGGTTGCAGATTCGGCCAAGAAGATGCTGCAGCAGACGCTCCAGCTTGGCAAGTCCTGATAGGAGGGATGCAGCATGGTCGATACAACCAACAGTGCTAACGGTATAAGCCGTACCACGACCCAGACGACAGGCACCACCACGACGCCCAAGAAAGAGCTGGATCAGGCTTCCTTTCTAAAGCTGCTGACCATGCAGCTGTCGTATCAGGATCCTTTCAAGCCTGTTGATAACGCCCAGATGCTCTCCCAGATGGCATCCATGTCGACATCTGAGGGGATCAGCAGTTTGTCCACTCAGATGGGTAAGCTTAATGACCAGATGATCTCCAGTCAGGCACTGCAAGCCTCCGCATTGGTGGGACAAAATGTGCTGTTGCAGAGCAATACCGGCTATCTGGATAAGGAGGGCTCTCTCCCCGGTGTTGTGGCTGTGGGAACGACGAATAAATATTCGAGCGTCAAGGTCACCATAGAAGATGAAAAAGGCCAGGTTATCAAGGAATTCTCTCTCGAAGGGGAGCAGCGAGGCAACGTTGAAGTTGCCTGGGATGGCACAGACAAAGATGGAAAGCGGGTCAAGTCAGGTAAATATGTGATTAAGGCAAGCGGTACTCTGGATGGCAAATCTGAAAGTATTGCTGCTTATGCTTACGGCAAGGTGGATAGTGTGGCGCTGGGCAATGCGAGCAATCCGACAATGCTTAACGTGAAAGGCTTGGGTAGCACGCTGTTGAGTAGCATCTTGCAAATATCAGGAACTAATTCAAACCAGACGGTTACACCGTCAAAAACCACGTCGACAGCATCGATCTAAGGAGCTGGATATGTCATTTAACAATGCCTTGAGCGGTGTCAACGCGGCACAAAAAGACTTGAACGTCACCGCCAACAACATTGCCAACGTTAACACCATGGGCTTTAAAGAGTCCCGTGCCGAGTTTGCGGATGTCTACGCCAACTCCATCTTTGTCAATGCCAAGACCCAGGTCGGTAACGGTGTAGCGACAGGTGCAGTTGCTCAGCAGTTCCACCAGGGGGCGCTGCAATTTACCAATAACGCACTGGATCTGGCTATTCAGGGTAACGGCTTCTTTGTGACCTCTGACGGTCTGACCAACCTGGATCGCACCTACACCCGTGCCGGTGCCTTCAAGCTCAATGAAAACAGCTATATGGTCAACAATCAGGGCCATTATCTGCAAGGTTACGAAATCAACGCCGATGGCACGCCTAAGGCGGTAAGTATCAATGCGACCAAGCCGATTCAGATACCTGACAAGGCCGGTGAACCAATCAAGACAACCAAGATTGACGCCAGTTTCAACCTGCCATCGACAGCTGCGCCCCTGCCCGCAGGTAATGCGGTGGGTGATGCCTCTACTTTTGACCCCAAAGATTCGAAAACATATTCCTCTTCAACTTCTGTGGTGATTTATGACTCACTGGGTGAGCCGCATACCATCACGCAATATTTTGTCAAAGAGGCTGACCCGGCAGATCTGACCAAACCCGCCAATCCTACTGCTTGGCGTATGTACCTCTACCAAGGTGATAAGCCTATTGATATTGTCGGTGGTGTCACACCCACTATGGCGACTGGTTTGAGTCAGGCGCCTGCTGGCGCAAGAGTTACCTTCGGGGCTGATGGCAAGATGATTACCCCGACTACACCGGCGACCATCAAGACAGAGCAATTGGGAGCCGCGCCCCCGACTGGCGCTGGCATTATCACCAATGGTGCAGATCCCACTCAGCAGGTGGATATCAACTTCGGAACGGTGACCCAGTATGCTTCACCGTTTGAAGTCAACAAGTTGACTCAGGATGGTTCCACTGTCGGACGGTTGACCAAGGTGGAGATCACTCCTGACGGCATCGTGTCCGCGACTTACAGTAACGCAACCACCATAAAGGTGGCCATGGTGGCAATGGCCAAGTTTGCCAATTCGCAAGGATTGACTCAGGTTGGCGATACCTCTTGGCGTCAGTCTCTGCTCTCTGGCGATGCCTTGCCGGGGACGCCAAACTCAGGGACATTTGGCACAATCAAGTCATCCTCCCTGGAGCAGTCCAACGTGGATTTGACATCCGAGCTGGTGGACCTGATCACGGCCCAGCGTAACTTCCAGGCCAACTCCCGTTCTCTGGAGGTCAACAGTTCGCTGCAGCAGACCATCCTGCAGATCCGTTAATCGCGCAATAAATGATAATGAGAGGGGGCTTGGCCCCCTCTCTGTTTCTGTCGCATTCCCATTCTCCTTATCCCCCCATATTTCTGCTGTTGGCACTCTAATTGCATTTCTCCTGTCAGAGTCATCTGTTTGACGGAGAATTCCATGGATCACCTGCTTTATATCGCCATGTCCGGGGCCAAAGAGACCATGAACAGCCTGGCTGTTCGGGGCAACAACCTCGCCAATGCCAATACCACCGGCTTCAAGTCCGATTTCGAGCAGGCCAGAAGCATGCAGGCGTTCGGAGAGGGCTTGCCAAGCAGGGTCTTTGCCATGGCTGAGCGCCCGGGTCAGAACCTGCAGCATGGCATGTTGATGACCACCGGACGGGATCTGGACGTGGCGGTAGATGGTCCGGGCTGGATTGCCGTGCAGGATCCCAAGGGCGGTGAGGCCTATACCCGCATGGGGAATTTGCAGGTCAATGCGACCGGCAACTTGCAAACCTCGACCGGTCTGAATGTGGTGGATGACGGTGGTCAGCCAATCGTGTTGCCGATGCCGATGGAGAAACTCGAGATCAATCGGGATGGCACCATCAGCGGTCGTCCGGAGGGGGCGGCCGCCAACTTGCCGGAAGATTTTCAGCGGATCAAGCTTGTCAACCCGGCCGCCGATGCGGTGGAGAAGGGGCAAGATGGTCTGTTTCGCCGCAAGGATGGCCAGAATGAACCCGCCTCTGCCAATGTCGGTCTGATTGCCGGTTCCCTTGAGGGGAGCAACGTCAATGTGGTGGATGAGATGACCAACCTGATCCGGCTGCAACGCCAGTTCGAAACCCAGGTCAAAATCATGAAGACGGCCGAAGAGAATGATGAAGCTCAAACCCAACTGCTGCGAATCAGCTAATCAAGGAGTTACCTATGAATCCCGCACTCTGGATCAGCAAGACCGGGTTGGATGCACAGCAGACCAATATTTCGGTTACCTCGAACAACCTGGCGAACGCCAGCACCGTGGGCTTCAAAAAGTCACGGGCCATCTTTGAAGATCTGCTGTATCAAAACATCAACCAGCCAGGTGGCCGCTCTTCTGCCGATACCGAGCTCCCCTCCGGCTTGATGTTGGGGGCGGGTGCCAAGGTGGTGGCGACCCAGAAAAACCACAGCCAAGGCAATGTGCAAACCACCGACAACTCGCTCGATTTGATGATCAGTGGTCGTGGCTACTTTGAAATTCAGCTGCCGGATGGCAGTGCGGCCTATACCCGCAACGGTCAGTTCACCCTCAACGATGAAGGGACCATAGTGACGCCGGGTAATGGTTATCCGCTGCAACCGGAAATCCAGATCCCGGAAAACGCCCAGAGCGTTACGGTGGGTGAAGATGGCCAGGTCTCGGTGCAACTTAAGGGCGATGGCGCTTCTCAGGTTGTCGGTCAGATCAATATCTCCGACTTCGTCAACGCCAGCGGCTTGCAGCCGATGGGGGAGAACATGTTTGTCGAGACCCAGTCCAGCGGTGCTGCCGCTCAGGGGACTGCCGGTGCCGATGGCTTGGGGGTGATCAAGCAGGGGATGCTGGAGACCTCCAACGTCAACGTGACCGAAGAGTTGGTAAACCTCATTCAGGCTCAGCGGGTCTACGAGATGAACTCCAAGGTGCTCTCCGCCGTGGACGGCATGATGTCCTTCCTGATCCAGCGTACTTAATTAGGAGGTGCATGATGAAAGCCGTATGGATGCTGGGATTGTTGGTGCTGGGAGGGTGTAGCAGCACTCCCAATACGCCCAAGCCTGATGATCCCGAGTTTTCCCCCGTCTACGGGGAGTCGGAGCCGGTGTCGGTGCGACCGACAGGGGCGATTTTCCAGCCGGATCAGGTCAATGGCATCTATTCGGATATCAAGGCACACAAGGTAGGCGACATCATTACCATCGAGTTGTCGGAGTCGACATCCGCCTCGAAAAAGGCCAATACCCAGAGTGGCAAGGACAATAAATTCAATCTGGATCCGGTCAAGCTGGGTGGCGTGCCAGTCACCGCCAGCCCCTATGATCTTTCGGCTTCCATTGGTCAGAACAGCGCGTTCAAGGGGCAGGCCAAAGCGGACCAGAGCAACAGCCTGCAGGGCAATATTTCGGTCAGCGTGGCCAAGGTGCTGCCCAACGGCAATCTGGTGGTGCGCGGCGAGAAGTGGATCATGCTCAACAATGGCAATGAATATATCCGGATCACCGGCCTTATTCGCCCGGAGGATGTGACGTCTGATAACAGCGTTTCGTCCCAGAAAGTGGCCAATGCCCGCATTTACTACGGTGGTACCGGCGATCTGGCCAATAGCCAGGAGCAAGGGTGGCTTACCAGCTTTTTCAATGGTCCCTGGTGGCCGCTCTAGGAGATGTTATGAAGTCACTCCGTCTTGTCACACTGCTCTGCTGTCTGCTGCCCTTGGGTGTGGCCAATGCGGCCCGGATCAAGGACATCAGCTCGGTTGAAGGGGTGCGTAACAACCAGCTGATTGGTTACGGTCTGGTGGTGGGGTTGCCCGGCACTGGGGAGAAGAACAACGCCTTCACCGAGCAGACCTTCCGTACCATGCTCAACAATTTTGGCATCAAGGTGCCGGATAACATCAAGCCCAAGATCAAGGATGTGGCGCCGGTGGCGATACATGCCGACCTGCCCCCCTTCTCCAAGCCGGGCCAGACCATCGATGTGACGGTCTCTGCCATTGGCGAGGCCAAGAGCCTGCGGGGCGGCACTCTGCTGCAAAGCTTCCTGAAAGGGCTCGATGGGCGGGTTTATGCGGTCGCCCAGGGCAGTCTGGTGGTCGGTGGTCTGGGGGCCGAGGGGGCTGATGGTTCCAAGGTAGTGATCAATACCCCGACCGTCGGGCGGATTGCCAACGGTGCGACCGTGGAGCGGGAGGTGCCCAACTCCTTCAGTCAGGGGGACACCATCACCTTCAACCTTAACCGCCCAGACTTTACCACTGCGCGCCGTCTGGCCGATGTGGTCAACGATCTGGTGGGGCCAAATACCGCTCAGGCGCTCGATGCCACCTCGGTCAAGGTCTATGCCCCGCGGGATCCGGGCCAGCGCGTCTCCTATCTCGCCACCATCGAGAATCTGGAGGTGGATCCGGCCAACGAGGCGGCCAAGATCATCGTTAACTCCCGCACCGGCACCATAGTGATCGGCAGTCAAGTCAAGCTCAAACCGGCGGCCATCAGCCATGGCGGGTTGACGGTGACCATCGCCGAAAACCAGCAGGTCTCCCAGCCCAACCCGCTGGCGGGAGGAGAGACGACGGTGACCAACAACTCGACCATCAATGTCCAGCAGGAGCCGGGGCGGATGTTCAAGTTTGATACCGGTGCGACCCTGGACGATCTGGTCCGGGCGGTCAATCAGGTTGGAGTCGCCCCCGGTGATTTGATGGCCATCCTTGAGGCGCTACAGCAGGCAGGCGCCATCGAGGGGCAACTGGTCATATTGTAACAAGCGGCAAGTGGTTGCCACGGGTGGCAATGAGGTAAGCAAAATGGCGGAGTTTGACAGCAACAGCGGCATGAATATCGGGATGGTACAGGACATCAAGAACCTGGACCGTTTGCGCCAGATGAGCCAAAGCAAAGAGGGACAGGCCGAAGCGCTCAAGAGTGCGTCACGCCAGTTCGAGTCAATCTTTACCCAGATGCTGTTTCAGAGCATGCGTCAGGCCAACGGGGTGTTGACTCAGGACAACCCGATGAACAGCAGCTATACCCAGTTCTATGAAGGGATGCTGGATGAGCAGCGGGTTGCCGACATGTCCAGCAAGGGGGGACTGGGATTGGCTGACATGGTGGCCAAGCAGCTCTCTCCCGAGACCTTTACCCATCAGGATGGACGGGTGCTCAAGATGCCGCAGCGTACCGAACGGACCTACAAACCCTATCAGCCACCCACGGCCGCTGCCGATGATTTGATCGCGGCATCAAAAGTTGGCAAAGATTTTGCTGAAAGAGAGATGACCGAGGGGGTCAAGGAGAGCCACGCACTCACTATGCCCCGTCGAGCGCACCGCAGCATTCCGCCCTTGGGACGCATGGCCAGCGAAGAGGGCAGTGCCACCGGTAGTGGGGGCAAAGAGTTCGATACGCCGGAAGAGTTCGTTAATCGCCTGATGCCGCTGGCCAAGAAAGCGGCCGATAAGCTGGGGTTAAGCCCGGCGGTACTGGTCGCCCAGGCGGCACTGGAGAGCGGTTGGGGCAAGCGGGTGATCAAGGATGGCGAGGGGCAGGTGACCCATAACCTGTTTGGCATCAAGGCCGATCCGCGCTGGGAAGGACCAAAGGCGGTGGTCAGCACGCTCGAGTATGAGCAAGGCGTCGCCTCCCGCCAGAAAGCGGCATTTCGCTCCTATGAGTCGTTTGAAGAGAGCTTCAACGACTATGTGGACTTCCTCACTTCCGGCTCTCGCTACAAGGGCGCCTTGGCGAAGGTGGATAGTCCTGATCGCTACTTCGAGGCGCTGCAACAGGCGGGTTATGCCACCGACCCGCACTACGCCAGAAAATTGAAACAGGTATTGCGCAGTGACGCCATTGCCCAATACAACGAGATGGAGCTGTAACGTATGGCAAGCGACCTGCTTGGGATTGGTTCATCGGGCGTGCTGGCACAGCAACGCCTGCTGCAGACCACCAGTAACAACATAGTGAACGTCAATAGCCAGGGCTATGTGCGTGAGCGTACGCTGGTGTATACCAATACCATCGGTCTGGGGACCGGTGACCTCAAGACCCAGCGGGTGATCAACGACTATATGCAGGGGGAGGTGCGCCGTGATACCTCTGCCTATCATGCCTCCCTGACCCATTATGAACAGCTGGCTGGCGTTGACAGCTTGCTTGGGGATACCAGCAACAGCGTGGGGGCGGCCATCACCTCCTACTTCAAGTCATTTCACTCAGCCAATGAATCGCCTGCCGAGATCGGTGGGCGCAAGGTGGTGATGACGGAGTTGAGTGGCATGGTCAACCGTTTTCATACCCTCTCGGCGCAGCTCGACAAGCAGAGCGATACCCTCAACACCCGTATCGAAGATGAAACCAAGCAGGTCAACAGCCTGCTCACCAGCATCAATGATCTTAATCAGGCCATCATCCGCACCCAGGGGTCACCCGAAGAGAACCTGATGCTGTTTGATCAGCGGGATGAGGCGATCCGCCAGCTGTCGGAGAAGATGGATATTCGCACCGTAGCTCAACCCAACGGCAGCATGCTGGTCAATATGAGCACTGGCCATTCGCTGATCCTCGATGGGGGCGTCGCCCAGTTCAAGGTGATTGCAGGAGATCCTGACTCCCGGGATCAGGAGCTGCAGCTGACCCTGGGGGCGAACAAGGCAACCATCGATCACGATACGTTTGGTGGTGCCATGGGGGGGCTGTTCAAGGCGCGTACCGACCTTGAGCCGACCAAGCGCGAACTGGGGCAGCTGGCCGTGGCGATGGCCGATGCGATGAACCAGCAGAACCGCCTCGGGATGGATCTGGATAACGAGATTGGCGGTGATATCTTCACCCTGCCTACCAGCAAGGGCTTACCCTACGGCAATAACACGGGGACGGTCGGGGCGAATGTCAGCTTCGTGCCGGGCAAGGGGACATCAGTGACTCCGTTTGATTACGAAGTGCAATTTAGCAGTGCTACCGGTTATGAGGTGTTCTCGCTCGACAAGTCTGGCAATCGTACCTTGATCACAGCGGGGGCTACCCCACCAACAACCTTTGAGCTGACTGGGCACGGGATCTCGATCGATCTCACCGGCACGCCGGCTGCGGGTGACAAACTGTTGCTGCAACCCACCAAAAGTGCGGCCGCCGGTCTGGGTCAGCTGATCACCCGACCGGAAGATTTGGCCCTGGCCTCTCCGCTTAAAGCGGAAAAGACCACCAATAATGGCGGCGGGGCGGATATCAAACTGGGTGGCGTATTCAATACAGGCGCAGGGTCAGGTTTTGGTACCAATAGTCTGAGCCCGACAGCGCCTCAGGTCGTCAAGATTGACGCCAACGGTAACTATCAGGTGTTTCAAGCCGATGGCACTACCCTGATTGGCACGGCCCCCGCGAGCAGCAAGGGGCAAAACCTGATGTCGGCTATCGTTAACCCTTTCCCCGCCGGAGCCGCAGTCTATGCCAACCCGAAACAGGCCCCCGGCTACGAGTTCAGCATCACTGGAACGGTGGATGCCGGTGACAGCTTCAAGCTCAGTTACAACAGCAATGGCTTTGCCGATAACAGCAATGGCCTGGTTCTGGCCGAGCTGCAAAACAAGGATCTGGTGCGCAAGAGCACCAATGGTGGGACGACCAACGACAAGATGACCTTCAATCAGGCCTATTCCGGGTTGGTGATGGAAGTGGGTAACAATACCAGTCAGGCAAAAACGCTGCTCAAGGCCAATGAGTCCAAGCTTATCCAGAGCACCGGCATTTTTGAAAGCGTGTCTGGGGTCAATCTGGAGGAGGAGGCGGCCAATCTGATCCGCTTCCAGCAATCCTATGCGGCATCGGCGCAAATCGTCAGCACGGCCAAAACCATTTTCGATACACTGCTCTCTTCCGTGAGGTAACGTCATGCGCATCACCACTAACATGATCTACGACCGGAATTTATATTCCCTCAACAATGCCAACGAGCGGTTGAATACTGCCTATCAACAACTGCAAACCGGCAATAAATTTCAGACAGCTGGAGAAGATCCCGCTGGGATGAGTCAGAAGATGGCACTGACCAAGGAGATTGACCTGTTCAAGCAGTACAGTGTCAATGGCAGCTTGCTGGAAAACAGCCTGGGGCATGAAGAGACAGTATTGGATTCTCTTAATACGGCGATGCTCAGTGCCCAGACCCTGATCCAGAAGTCAAATAATGGCGCTATCAGCATGGATGATCGCAAGGCCATCGCCAGCGAGCTTGAAGGGTTGCAGCAGCAGATGTTCGACCTGATGAATAGCAAAAACTCATCGGGTGAATTTATATTTGGTGGCAATCAGAGCAAGACCCAGCCATATATAAAAGACATCAACGGAAAATATATTTATCAGGGTGATCCTGGTCAGCGAAATATTCAGGTCTCACCCACAGTACAAATCGCTGCCAATGATTCCGGGCAGGATCTGTTTGAAATTGTGGCGACCAGAAGAACCGCCAGTGCAACCACAGCAAATATCAAGGTCGGGATAGGCGATCAGGGTAACTTTGATAACTTCTATAAGTCCAATTATAACTCGGCACTGCCCAGCAACACCTATACAGTTTCAACCACCATAGGCCCACCAGATACCTATGATATCAAGGATGCAGGTGGCAACACGCTGCAAACGGGTAACTACACTGCTGGCACCAAGATCCCTTTCAATGGGTTGGAGTTGACCGTCAGCTCGCCTGCGGGCAGTTCTGAGCAGTTTGATCTTAATCCACCGAAGAATGACAACATATTGAATGGTATGTCGGATTTTATTACGGCTCTGCGAGATCCGGCTATTTCTGCCGAGACCTTCGAGCAGAAAATAGCCGATGCCACCGTTCATATGAAAAATGCCCGCCTGAATATTGACCATGGGTTGGGTGAGTTGGGCGGCCGGATGAACAGTCTGGAGCAGGCTATGGGCTCCAATGAGGGATTGAGTACCCTCAACGCCGAGGCGAGAGCCAAGGTGTCGGAAGCGGACCTTTATGAAGTGATTTCCGCGCTGTCAAAAGAGGATGCGGCATTGAGTGCCTCACAACTCTCTTTCAGCAAAATAAGCCGTCTGACGCTATTTGACTATATTCGCTAATTAGAGAAGGGCCCCTTTGGGGCCTTTTCTTTTGTCCAGACTATGAAAATTGGTTCCGTGTCATCTCCTGCCAATTGTAACAAGCTGTTGCCGTTGCCAATTTAATGGTGGTTGCGGGGTTGACCTCCCAGCGGGATTGGATAATCATGCCGCCCGCACAACAGAGGGTTGTGCGAATTATTTGCAGCATCTCGTTAGGCGAGGCTCCTGTATAAACACAGGCCACTGATCTCACGACGTCCAGAGACGCCCAAGATCAGGACAGTTTTCATCGGATTAAGGTGTAAACCCAAGTGGCTTCCGGCATGCCGGATACGTTATACAGTGCTAAAGCTGGTACGTGGGGATGATGACACGCCGAACGGCGTCATTTCCTGCCTATTACTCGTCAATCAAATTGCTGTTTTCTTGTCGTTGCCTCCGGCTATTTTCGGAGGCATTCAGGCTCGCCTGAAATCACATGAGGATATCTGTGATGAAGAAAACACATACCATTCTTAACCGTCACCAACTGCTCGATCTGGCCGCCCTGCAGGGTTGGCTGGAACATAATCTGGATCCGGTTCAGCGCGCCGATCAACTGTTGACCCTGCGTCCGGAAGAGCTCAACTGCATCTTTGATACCCTGCCAATCCCGCAAGGGGCCGAACTGCTTGGTTCACTCTCGGCCGAGAGTGCCGGGCGCCTGTTGCAGCGGCTCCATGGCAGCATCGTCAGCGTGTTGCAGGAGGCCATTCCCCGCCGTGAGATGGTCGCCATCCTGCGCAAACTGGGTCGTCAGGATCGCACCATGTTGCTGGCTCGCTTCCCGACCCAGGCGCAGGCCATGTATTACTCCCTACTGGATTGGCCCACCGAGTCGGTGGGTGCCAACATGCGCCACGAATATCTGGCGGTGCGGGAGGAGGACACGGTCGGTCACGCCAAACAGCTGATCCACGATGCCTGGGACAATGCCCAGCTGTTTCGCCATATCTATGTGGTCAACGGGGATGGTCGTCTGCAAGGGAGCCTCTCCCTCAAGACCTTGCTGATCGCCGACCCGCTGGCCAGTGTCGCGACCCTGATGGATCGGGAGACTGTGCGGATCAACGCCCGTGCGGATCAGGAGCTGGCAGCGCGCCTGCTGATCGACCGCGACCTGTCGGTATTGCCGGTCGAGGATCAGGGGCGACTGGTCGGTATTTTCCACGTCGATGATGCAGCGGATATTCTGGAGCTCGAATCCACCGAGGATGCCGAGATGCAGGGGGGCTCATCACCGCTCGATACCCCTTACTTGCAGGCGACGCCCTGGCAGCTGTGGCGCAAACGGGTGGGCTGGCTGCTTATCCTGTTTGTGGCGGAAGCCTACACCGGCACCGTGCTGCGGGCATTCGAGGAGCAGCTGGAAGCGGCCATCGCGCTGGCCTTCTTCATTCCGCTCCTGATTGGTACTGGCGGTAACAGCGGCACCCAGATCACCACCACCATAGTACGTGCCATGGCGGTCGGGGAGGTGAGTCTGCGCAATCTCGGTACCGTGCTGAAAAAGGAGCTCTCCACCGGTCTGCTCATCTCGGGGGCCATTGCCATGGCGGCCTGGGTGCGGGCATGGAGTCTTGGCGTCGGTCCCCAGATTGGCATGGTGGTGACCTTTACCATCATCGCCATCGTGCTCTGGAGTGCCACGGTCGCATCCATTATTCCCATGGTGCTGCGCCGTTTTCGCATCGATCCGGCGGTGGTCTCTGCGCCATTCATCGCGACGCTGGTGGATGGTACCGGCCTTATCATCTACTTCGAGATGGCCAAGTGGTTGTTGCCCGAGTTGCAGTAACCGGGAGATTGAGATGCAAAAGGCAGCCAGTGGGCTGCCTTTTGTATTTATCTTTCCGGTTTAGCCGAGCTGGAACAGCAGTGGCCAGCCCTGCTCCTGGCAATAACGATGCTCCTTCTCCAGATTCTGCATCAGGAGACGGTTCTCCTCGCACCAGTCGATCGGCAGGGTCACGACCAGCTGATCCCCTTGTACCGCGACTTGCCACTCAGGCAGCAGGTTGTCCTGCCGCTTGTGGTGAGCGGCGACCGCGAGGCGCAGGATGCGGATGCAGCGCAGCACCGTCTGCATGTCGTGGTTGGGCAGGGGAGGCAGCTCGGAGAGCTTGAGCCCCTTGCGCTGAAAGCGTACCAGCGCTGCCAGCAGGGCCTGATCGTCCTGGTTGAAGCCAGGCAGGTCGGTATGTTGCAGGATATAGGCGGAGTGGCGATGAATGCCGCTGTAGTTGATGGCAAGGCCAATTTCGTGCAGCCGGGCCGCCCAGCCGAGGATAGCGCGATAGGGCTCTATCTCCATCTGCCAGGGCTCTTGCAAGGCATCAAACAGCGTCAGCACGCTCTGCTCCACCCGGGCTGCTTGTTTGCGGTCCATCCGGTAGTGGGTACCGAGCGCTTGTGCGGTGCGCTCGCGAATATCGTGGTGCTGCAAGCGCTCCTCGAATTCATAAAGCAACCCTTCGCGCAGAGCACCGTCAGAGTAGTCGAGCCGCTCGATGGGCAGCGAGGTAAACAGGCCGAGCAGGATGGCGACCGCAGCGGCAAACACCTCCTGGCGCTCCTCGGTAAGCCCTGTCAGCTTGAGGTTATCGACTCGCTTGCGCTCAATCATCAGCGCCTTGAGCCGCTCCAGCCCCTCCAGCGTAATACTGCCATCGGTCAGCCCCTCACCTTGCAGCACGTCGCGCACGGTGCGAATGGAGCCTGAGCTGCCAAGACAGCTCTGCCAGCCCAGCTTGCGGTACTGGTTGACGATGGGGGCGAGCTGGTGCTGCGCCTCCAGCACGGCATTGGTGAAGTGCTTGTCGCTCAGCTTGCCGCTGGCAAAGAAGCTCTGGGTAAAGCTGACGCAGCCCATCTTGCGACTGGTGAGGGCCTTGTGTTCAAACCCTTCACCGATGATGAGTTCGGTGCTGCCGCCGCCGATATCGATCACCAGTACCTGGCCCTCGATATGCTGGGTATGGGCGACCCCCTGATAGATGAGCCGTGCTTCTTCCTGCCCGCTGATGATCTCGATGGGGTGGTTGAGCACCTTGGCCGCTTCGCTGACGAACTCGCGCGCGTTGCTGGCACGGCGCAATGTGTAGGTGCCGGCGATGCGGATCTGATCCGGTTTGATGTTGGTGAGCCGCTCGGCAAACAGCGACAGACAGGCGAGGCCGCGTTCCATCGCCTCCGGGCTCATTCGTTTCTGCTCATCCATCCCTTCCGCCAGCCGCACCCGCTCCTTGATGCGATCGACGATGCGAAAACGCCCTTCGCTCAGATGGGCGATCACCATATGAAAACTGTTGGAGCCGAGATCGACGGCGGCGTAGAGACTATTGTCCATTGTTTGACTCGATACGTTTGAGATAGTCGTAAATCGCCACCTGAGAGCGGATCTTGCGGCGGTTGCCCCGCTTCACATATTCGTTCTGCTGGTCGGCATCAATGACCCGCGCCTTGCAGGTATCACTCAGTTGTAGCTCGAGAATGTCCATGATGCGCTGCTTGAGCCGCTCGTCATAAATGGGGGTGCCCACCTCGATCCGGCCGTCGATATTGCGGCTCATCCAGTCGGCGCTGGAGATATAGAGCTGGGGGTTGCCCTTGTTGTGGAACACCATCACCCGCGGGTGCTCGAGGAAGCGGTCGATGATGCTGATCACCTTGATGTTGTCACTCAAACCCGGCACGCCCGGCCGCAGGGCGCACATGCCACGGATGATCATCTGGATCGGCACGCCCGCCTGACCGGCGGCATAGAGCCGGTTGATGAGATCCCGGTCCACCAGATTGTTGATCTTGAGGATGATGCCGCTCGGCTGGCCCGCCTTGGCGTTGGAGAGCTCGTTGTCGATGAGGCGATAGAGCTGACGGCGGCTGTTGATGGGGGAGACCAGCAGGTGGTTGAATTTGTAACGCTTATAGGGGTACTCGATGTATTCAAATACCCCTTCCACTTCGGCGGTGATATCAGGATTGCGGGTCAGCAGCGAGAAGTCGGTGTAGATCTTGGCGGTCTTCTCGTTGAAGTTGCCTGTGCCGATATGGGCATAGCGCACCGCCTCGCCATTTTCGTGGCGGGTGATGAGGCAGAGCTTGGAGTGGATCTTGAGGCTCGGTACCCCGAACACCACCTTGACCCCGGCATCGGTGAGGATGTTGGCCCAGTCGATGTTGGCCGCTTCGTCGAAGCGGGCACGCAGCTCGACCACCACGGTCACCTTCTTGCCGTTGTTGGCGGCATCGATGAGGGAGTGGATGATCCGCGACTTCTTGGCCACCCGATAAATGTTGATGCGAATGGCGCTCACCGCCGGATCGAACGCCGCCTGGCGCACCAACTCGGTGAAGTGGTGGAACTTGTGATACGGGTAGTAGAGCAGAATATCCTGCTTGGTGATGGCATCGAAGGCGTTGACGAAGCCGTCAAAATCGCGGCAATCGAGGGCCGGCAGTTTGGGGTTTTCCAGATAGTCACGGCCCACGTTGGGGAAGCCGATGAAATCCTTGAAGTTGTGGTAACGCCCACCCGGCATGATGGCGTCGTAGGAGCTGATCTGCAGCTTGAGTTTCAGGAAGCTTATCATGGCGGCGGGCATCTCCCGCTCGTAGACGAAACGCACCGGCATTGCGGTGAGGCGCTGCTTCAAGCCGTCACTCATCTTGTCCACCAGGCTCAAGTCCAGCTGGTCGGAGAGGTCGTATTCGGCATCCCGGGTCAGCTTCACCGCATAGGCGGCAATCTCGTCGTAGTCGAAGAAGCCTTTGAAGATCTCGTCGAGGCAGAAGCGGATGACGTTATCCAGAATGATGATCTGCTTCTTGCGGCGGGTCCCTTCCGGCGGCAGCTGGAAGAAGCGGGGCAGGTCGTCGGTCGGCACTTCCACCAGGGCGTACTGGATCACCTGACCGTTCTTCTTCATCTCGATGGCCAGATAGGTGTACTCATCCTTGAGGAATTTGACCGGATTGACCTCCTTGTTGAGCAGGATCGGGATGATATGACGCAGCACCTTCTCCTTGAAGAAGACCCGCAGCCACTTCTGAATGGCATCGGAGAGCTGGTTCTCGTTGACCAGGAAGATGTTGTGGCGAGCGAGCGCAATCAACAGCTCCTTGTAGGTGTTGTCAAACGCTTCACCGAGCGCCATCACTTTTTGCTGGATGGCGCGCAGCAGCACTTTCGCTTCATCGTCGCCACCATGTACTTCATTTATGAGGATGCGACGCTTGACGTCCGATACCCGCACCTTGAAGAACTCATCCTGGTTGGAGGAGAAGATTCCCAGAAAACGAACCCGCTCGATGAGGGGCACCGTCTTGTCCATTGCCTCTTGCAACACCCGTTCATTGAATGAGAGCCAGCTCAGCTCTTTCTCTTCATACAGCTTGTCGGTGCTCATCTTGTGCCTCTGTTTCAGGTCGCGTCTGCGCGGCAGTTATGGCGTTAATATATGACAAATAAATGACACTATTGTTACTGCTCGCTGAACGCCTCGTCTATGTCGACCACCAGATCGTCGGAGAGGGATTCCAGCGCGGTGATCAGGTCATCCATCGCGAGTCCGTCGGGCAAGGCAACCAGCGCGTGAGCATAGAATAGCGGGGCGCCTGAGTGGGGGGCCGGCTCACAGCCGGTAGTGAGATCGGCCACGTTGATCTCGAGCTGGCGCAGGATGCTGGCTACTTCATGGATGATGCCGGGGCGGTCGTTGCCGGTTACCGTCATCATTACCTGATGAGCCGGCTCGGTGGTTGGTGTCCCTTCGGCAAAGCTGATGGTCAGACCCGGCAGCAGGGCCAGTGCTTCGCACAGGCTGCGATAGTGCTCGTCGGGGACTGAGACATGGAGGATTCCGGCAAACTGGCCTGCCAGTTCGCTCATGGCGCTGCCCAGCCAGTTGCCCTGCTCGCGGCTGATGACTGCAGCCAGACTCTCGACGATCCCGGGTTTGTCTGCACCGATCACGGTGACCACCAATTGCTTTTGCATCCTGCTCTCCTTGAAATGGGATTTCTTGCTCTATCCCTATTGTGCCTGCTGGGGCTGGTCATATGAACCCCCGCCTGCTGACAAATAGATAAAAAGACGGGACTTTTCACTTTCTATACACGGGTCTGCTGCCTTGCTCCGTGGCGGCTGTGGTAAAGTGATTCCCCTTTCGTGTCGTGAACTGGATCGTGCTCTCATGAATACCCTTGTCCTATCGGGATTGTTGTTGCTGGCGCTGCTTGTGCTGGCGATCTTCTGGAGCAGAGGCAGACAGCAAAAGCGCCTGCCCTATGATATGCAGGAGACCCTGTTCAGTCCCGCCGAGCGATCCTTCCTCGGGGTGCTGGATCTGGCGGTGGGTGACAAGGCCCGGGTCTTTGCCAAGGTGCGGGTGGCCGATGTGCTGACGCCGCAGGCCGGGATCGGCAAAAGCAAATGGCAGCAGTACTTCAACAAGATCAGCGCCAAGCATTTCGACTATCTGCTTTGCCACCCCGCGGATCTCTCCTTTATCTGCGCCATCGAACTCGATGACAGCTCCCATCGTCACCAGAAGCGCAAGGCGCGGGATCTCTTTCTGAAAACCGCCTGCGACAGCGCCGGTCTGCCGTTGCTGCAGATCCCGGCAAGTGCCAGCTATCTGGTGGAAGAGCTGCGCGAACAGATCCTGCCGCTGCTGGTCAAAACCAGCGAACCATTGATCGACGATCTGCCGCACGGGGCGCGCCGCGAGCCGACGTTCAACCCTCTGCTGCTGGACGGCGTGGATGTCGGTGCCGGGATGCGTGGCCGCACTGCCCATGCCGAGGCTATCTCGCCTGCGTCGCTCCACGAGCCCGCCATCCAGGCCAAGGGGATGGTGGAGGCGCCGCAGAGTGAGGGTGAACTGGTCGATGGTTTGTTCGCCGATGTAGAGGATGACGAGGAGCATGAAGTACACCACTGCCCCCGCTGCGATGCGCCGCTGGTGGAGCGGGAGGCGAAAAAAGGCCCCCACGCCGGTCGACTCTTTCTGGCTTGCAGCCGTTTTCCCGAGTGTCGTTATGCGGCGCCGCACCACCATAATCGCCACTGAATGCGCTTCACCGTGTCCCATGCTGCCCTCTGACGAGGGCAGTTTTCTTTCCGCTATTGGCGGCGTTTGTTAACGGCGCCAATGCAGAAAATTCCTCGGCAAAATTTATCTAATCTCTCGTTTCTGTCGATACACTTAGCCTGAATACGACAATTTTTGACAATGCGTCGGAATTTTGGCACTTTGTGTGCCAGCAAAAAGACAGTCGGTAGCTGTTTTATCATTAAATAAAACAATAAGTTAGTTCAGGACATCGCGAGGAATGGATATGGTGGAGATGGGCGTGTTGATTGTTGATGCCGATGCGCAGCGGCGCCAACAGTTGGGAACCGTGCTCTCGTTTATGGGGATCCCGTGGCAGGAGGTGGCACAAAGCGATCTGGATGTAGCCATCGAATCCTCCGGTCCGCTGCAAGGGGTGCTGGTGGGTGAGCTGACCGACCGTCCCTTGTCAGAGTTGCTGGCCGCTTTCCCCCGTACCCCCTTTCTCTCGCTGGTTGAGGCCGATCTGCCCAACAGCAACTTTATCGGGGTCGCGCTCTCACCCTTTACCTATGAATCCCTCACCCGTCATCTGCACTTCTGTCAGGCCTTTGTATCCTTGCATCCCCGTCAGCAGACCCATGACAAGGGGCAGGCCCTGCTGCGTTTGCTGGTGGGCAAAGGGAAGGGGATTCAGGAGGTACGCCGCCTCATCAGCCAGGTGGCCGAAACCGATGCCAACGTGCTGATCCTCGGCGAGTCTGGTACCGGTAAAGAGGTGGTGGCTCGCGCTATTCACGAACTCTCTTCCCGCAGCAGTGGCCCCTTCGTGCCCATCAACTGCGGCGCTATTCCGGCCGAATTGCTGGAGAGCGAACTGTTTGGTCACGAGAAGGGGGCGTTTACCGGCGCCATCGCGGCTCGTC
>NZ_CAWLMI010000051.1:0-33244 GCF_963862045.1 Aeromonas sp. 159
TCTGGTGCACAACGCCATGGGGCAGGATCTCACCCGCCTCAATAGCGGCGGCAGCGGCCCGTTTGCCCGGGTCACCGTCGATGTGCCCCACTTCGCCAAACTGGTAGAGACGGATCCGCGCCCCGCGCCGCTTCAGCGCGGCGAGCGGCTATTCAACCTTGGTAACACAGCGTCCAACTCACGCTTCCCCATGGCGGGGGACAACTGGATGAGCTGCAACTCCTGCCATCTGGACGGATTCAATTTCACCAACCGCTATCTGATGGCGGCACATCGCCAAAAGAGCGGCGACAACGCCATCAACGGACACGCCAACCTCACCAACATGGTGGCGGGGGATTTTGTCGGCGAATACCTGCGCATGACCCAGCAGACCCAGGGCGGCATGGGGCATGACACCCGCGATGGCGCCGAGGCAGTTGACCCCGCGAGGCCCCAACCGGAAGTGAAAGCGATGATGGAGGACTTACACGCCTTCGTCACCGCCGATGGCAACCTCCCCTATCTCGCCAACTGGCTGCGACTCGATGCCCCGCGCACGGATCCCGCCAAGGCGCCGACCACTCACCCGCAGGCGTGGCTCAACTCCGCTTCCTGCCAGAACTGCCACCAACAGGCGTTCAAGGATTGGAGCGAGAGCAACCACCGACTGATGGGCAACTCCCACCCCTACTACAAGGTGGTGCAGGCGCTGGCCCGCGAAACCGAAGGGGAAGCATTCGGTCAGTGGTGCCAGGGCTGCCATATGCCCCAGCAGGTGATGACAGGCCAGCTGGATCTGCCCAAGGGCTCCCACATGTTCGAGCAGGGTGGCGCCTCGCTGATTGCCGCCCACAAAGCGGGTGAACCTGTGGTGGAGGAAGGGACCGGCTGCGTGCTCTGCCATCGCATCACAAAAGTGGAAGATGCGGGCGGCAACAGCGCCTTTACCGTGAATTTGAAAGACCGCGAGAGCTATGTGTTCGAGGATGCCCCGGGCGGCAGCCTCCAGCACTGGATGGCTGAGCGGCAGATCAACGCCCGTCCGGCGGCCCACAAAGCCTCCTATCAAAAGGATTTCTACCGCGACGCGGCCCTGTGCAAGTCGTGCCACAACGAGTTTGCCCCGGGCACCGGCGCCAATATCGTCAACACCTGGGACGAGTGGGAAAAGTCCAGCTTCGCCAAGGCCGAGGATCCCGCCAAACGGCGCACCTGCATCGACTGCCATATGAACCCGGAGCCGGGCAATGGCGGCGCGCCGGTGGCGGGCCAGTCCACCGAAAACGGCACCATGAAGGCGCGGCTCTATCGCCACAACTTTACCGGCGCCCAGCACCAGCTGGTGGGGCTGCGAAATCCCAACCTTGAGCAGGAGAGTCTGGCGCTCTTGCGCTCCAGCGCTACCCTCTCCGCCCGTATCGAACAGGCTGCAGATAAGAACCAGCAACTGGTGGTGCGGGTCGCCAATACCGGCGCAGGCCATGCCCTGCCCACCGGGGTGGCCGATTTCCGTGAACTCTGGCTGGAGCTGACCATCACCGACGCCAGTGGCAAGGTGGTGCTTGCCAGCGGCCAGCCGGTGGATGGCGCAGTCCCAGAAGATGCGCGACTGTTCAGAAAAGTATTCGGCGATGCCGAGGGCAAGCCGGTGGGGCTCAAGTTCTGGCGTTACGCCAAGCTCTTGGAAGATACCCGCATTCCGGCCGATGGCTGGCGCGATGAAGCCTGGCCACTACCCGCAGATGCCCAAGGGCCCTTCAAGGCCGATATCAAACTCAATTTCCGCACCTACCCCAAGTGGGTCAATGATGCGGTGCGCGCCGCCGAGCCAAGCTTGCCGGAGCCACCCATAGTGCAGCTAAATCGGTTGCAACTTACCCTGCAGCCTCTCCCCGTCACGCCCGCTACGGAGCCTCAATCCTGATGTTTGCAAGTTTTCTGATTACCCTGCGCGAGGGGCTGGAAGCCTTCCTGCTGGTCGGCATCTGTCTCTCCTACCTCGCCAAGCTGGGGGCGAGTCGCTACAACAAGTTCATCTATCTGGGGGTGGGGCTCGGCCTTATCGCCTCCCTGATCGTCGCCTTCCTGTTCCAGGTGGTGGTGAGCCAGTTCGAGAGCGAGCGCTACAACCACCTGTTGATGGCGGGGATCCTCATCTTCGCCACCTTGGTGCTCACCTATATGGCGATCTGGATGCAAAAACAGGCCAAATCCCAGGTGGGAGCCATGACAGCGCGCATCGATGCGGCCATCGATGGCGGCAACCTGTTTGGCCTGGTGCTCCTCGCCTTTCTGGCGGTGATGCGCGAAGGGTTTGAAACCGTGCTCTTCTTCTCCGCCCTGCTCTATTCGGGCCAAGGGGTCGATCTGCAATCCGGCCTGATGGGCGCGCTGGCGGGTCTGCTGGTCTCCATCGCGCTGGTATGGGGGCTGCTGCGCTCCACCCGCAAGGTGGCGCTGACTCCCTTCTTCCGCTGGACGGGCCTGCTTATCATCATCATCGCCGCAGGCTTGCTCTCGTCCGCCGTCAACATGTTGCAGGCGGCAGACATCATCACCTTCTGGACCACGCCGGTGTTCGACATCAGCCACATTCTCGACGATCAGGGGGTATTTGGTACCTTCCTGCGCGCCCTGTTTGGCTACAATGCCTCACCCGCTGGCTTACAGCTGCTGACCTGGGCCCTCTATCTGGCGATTTTCGTTACCCTCTGGCAGCGCAGCTATCGTCCACAGGTGAGTGCCGCGACTGGCAAGGGCTGAGCCCGCACGCCCTGTGGTAGCAAGGCCACGGGGTAACAACACCATTCGGGAGCCGCGCCCTGGCGCGGTTCCCTTATCTATCAAGCAGTTTCGGAATAGGTCATGAGCGATAACAACAAGAAGCACATTGCGGTACTGGGTGCCGGCCCCGCCGGTTTGATGGCCGCCTGGCGCCTGCGCCGCGCCGGTTTTGCAGTCACCCTGTTCGAGCAGGAGCCGGTGGTCGGCGGCATGTGCGCCACCCAGACCTTCAAGGGGCGCGATGGAGAGTATCGCTTTGACTACGGCGGCCACCGCTTTATCACCAAGAACCCCGAGCTGCTCGCCTTTATCGACGAGCTGATGGGGGACGATCTGCTCCACGCCGAGCGCAAGAGCGTCATCCGCTTTGGCGGACGCACCTATGACTACCCCCTGAACCTGCCCAACCTGCTCAAGACGGCGCCGCTGGCCCTGATGGCCGGTGCGGTAAAAGACTTGCTGCTGTTGCCCTTTAGCAAGAAGCCGGATGATTTTGCCAAGGCGAGCTTTGCCGAGTGGATCCAGAGCCACTTCGGCCGCACCCTCTACCGCCAATTCTTCGAGGGCTACACCGGCAAGCTCTGGGGCATCAACCCGGACAAGCTCTCCGCCGACTGGGCCGGCCAACGCATCAGCCTGATCGATCTCAAAGACGTGGCACGCCGCCTGCTGCCAAGACGCAGCGGGAGTATCTCGGTGCGCACCTATGCCCGCAAATACCGCTACCCCAAATATGGCTTCGGCCAGATCTTCACCACGCTGGGGGAGCGGCTGGTGGCAGAGGGCGTTGAGCTGAAGACCGGCGCCACCATCACCCGCCTTGAGCAGGCCGATGGCCGCATCGAGCGGGTGTATTGGAAACAAGATGACATTGAGCAGAGCGAGCGCTTTGATCAGGTGATCTCCACCCTGCCGCTGCCGCTCACCTGCCAGCATCTGGGCTTGCCGTGCGATCTGCACTACCGGTCGCTTCGCTTCGTCAATATGCCGCTTAAAACAGAGAACCTGTCGGACAACACCTGGCAGTACCTCTCCGACCCCCATATTCTGGCGACCCGTCTGCAGGAGCCGCGCCGCCGCAGCCCCTTTATGGCGCCCCAAGGCCAGACCTCGGTAATGCTGGAGATCCCCTGCAACCCGGGGGATGCCACCTGGCTGGCACAGCTCTCTGATCTGCGCGGCCGGGTTACCGCCGATCTCGCGAGCCTCGGCGTCGATACCGCCAAGCTTGGCGATGAAACTTTTGAAGCGCGTAGCGAATACGCCTATCCGCTGATGGATTTGGGCTATCAGGCCCGTCGTAACGAAGCGATCAAGGCGCTGATGCCCATCACCAACCTCATCATGACCGGCCGTCAGGGGACATTCCGCTACATCTTCACCGACACCGCCATGGAGATGGGGATGATGGCCGCTGACATGGTGATCGACGGGGTGGACAGACGCCATGCCATCTTTAACCATCGCAACGAAAATACCGTGATCGAAACCCAGAGCGTGGCCTGAGTGCCGCGCCATTGGCATAACCTATTGGCATAAGTAAGGAGAACAGGATGACCATCCGCCCGGGTTTACTCGCCCTCACCCTGCTGCTGACCCTGAGCGGCCAGGCGCAAGCTTACTCCTACGCCGCCGCCGGCAAGGAGCCACTGATCGACGCACGTGAATCGCTGCTTGGCGCCGCCACTGACGGCAAGGATGCCAGCGCCACCTTGAGCGAGATTGCAGACGAGCTGACCTATCTGGAACAGCACCACAAGGTGGAGCTGCAAGGGCCGCTGGCCGCCGCCATCAAGGCCAAAGACGCTGCCGCCACCGCCGCCCTGCTCAATCGCGCCTACAAGGCGGAGATCGAGCGCCGCCTCGAAGGGGCCAGCCAGAACCTCGGCGACTACCAGACCGCCAAGGTGCTGGTGGTCAAGAGCAAGCGCTTCCTCGACTTGATCCTCCCCTCCCTCAGCGAAGGGGATCGCAAGGCAGCCGAACAGGCGCTGGCCAAGGTGCTGGATGCCATCGGCAACCCGGGGGTATTCGGGGTGGGCGCCAAGCCCGCCGACGCCGCCGCCTTTGCCGCAGCGGAAAAAGCGCTGATGGCCGTGCTGGCGCCGCTTTGATGGCCTCTCATCGATGACGACGGCCCCCCTCATCCCCAACCCTTCTCCCGCAAGGGGAGAAGGGGGGCGTCACCACGGCCGATTACGCTTCGCTAATCGACCCTACTTGCTGATCCTGCTGCAACTGGCCTGGTTTTGCTGGCTGCTGGCCTTCCCGGTGGCGCTCGATTCCGACGATGCCCTCAATTTCGCCCACGGGGTGACGCGCTTTAGCGTGCTGGAGTTCTCCCCCCACTTTCCCGGCTACCCCGCCTTTATCTGGCTGGCGCGGTTGATCAATCTGCTGGTGAGCGATCCAGCCCGCGCGGTGCAGTGGGCAAGCCTCTTGGGTAGCAGTTTGCTGGCACCGCTCGCCGCCTTGTTGGCGGTGAAGCTGTGGCAACGGCCAAACCTTTTGGCCCCCGTCTGGCTACTGGTGCTGGCACTGCCGCTCACCCCGACGCTGGCGCTCTCCGGCCTTTCGGACGGGCCAGCGCTCGCCGCCTGGCTCGGGGCGCTCTTGGCCTTGCAGCAGCGCAGAATTGCGCTGGCGGGTCTGTTACTGGGCCTTATGCTGGCGCTGCGCCCCTCCTATTTTGTGCTGGCGCTGCTGCCCCTGTGGCTCGGGCTGGCGCAGCAGGGCACCCGCGTCAGGTTGGTGCTCCCCATCGCACTGGTGGGGCTCACCAGCCTGCTGTTTGTCTGGCAAGCCGATGGCTGGGCCTACTTCAGCGAGGGGCGCCGCTTTACCGACGGCCACTTTACCCTGTGGGGCAACACGGCAGCGGCCCACGGCGATCGGCTGCTGAGCTGGGCGCGCACCTTCAACGATCAGCTCACCCCGCTCTGGCACTTCGCTGTTGGGGCGCTGCTGGTACTGCCGCTTTGGCAAAGATCAAAAAACCACCCTGCCGCCCTCTCCCCACTCTGGACGCTCTACTGGCTCGCCCTGCTGCTCTGGACCCTGTTTGGCCAGAACCCGGACAATCCCCGCCATCTGGCCCCTATCACCCTGCTCGGCCTCGTGCTGCTGGCGGGCTGGCTGCCACGCCGTGGCGAGAAGCTGGCTGCAGTGGCCGGATTGCTGCTGCTCGGCGCGACCTTTAGCCTGCCCCGTCCGCCCGCCATGGTGCAGGCAGCAAGGCTGGCAGAAACAGCGTGTCCGGCATTGGTGACCCAGTGGGGCGTGCGGCTGCTGCGGGAAACCACAGCCTTGGCCGTCACCGATGGCTGGTACAAGGGGGATGCGGCGCTGGCGCTCTCTCAGGGAGCCTGCCGCCTCAGTCGCCGCCCCATCGCCGCGAGCGAAATGCCCACTGCGGTGCGCCAGCACTGGTTTGCCCCACGCTTTGCCGCCGAGCCCGGACTCTGGCTCGCCATACCGGATCCATAGCCGCGACAAAACTGATAGACTGCTTTTTCGCGCTTTTCAACCCGACGTTTCGCATCAACTGGACACCCTATGCCCCAATCGCCAACAGCTCAGGCTGCCGCCCTCTCCCCCCGTTTCCTGTTTATCCTGCTCGGCGCTCTGGCGGGTCTGACCCCGCTGGCGGTGGATATGTATCTGCCCGCCATTCCGGCCATCGCCCGGGATCTGGCCACCAGCATCGACGGCGCCCAGCTCACCATCAGCGCCTTTCTGGGCGGCTTTGCCATCGGCCAGCTCTTCTACGGCCCGCTGGCCGACAGCTATGGCCGCAAGCCGGTGATCCTGGCGGGGCTGGTGATGTTTGCCATCGCCTCGGTGGGCTGCGCCATGGCAGACTCCCTGCCCGAATTGCTGGCCTATAGGATGCTGCAAGCGGCGGGCGGTGCGGCCGGCTCTGTGGTGGTCAATGCCCTGCTGCGCGATCTGTTCGAGAAGGATGCGTTTTCTCGCGCCATGTCGTTCGTCATTCTGGTGATGACCCTGGCGCCGCTGGTGGCCCCTGTGGTGGGTGGCTATATCAGTGCCCACGCCGACTGGCGGGTGATCTTCTGGCTGCTGGTGGGGATCAGCCTGCTGATCTGTCTGGTGATGCAGTGGAAAATTCAGGAGACCCTGAAACCTGAACACCGTCAGCCCCTTAATCTGGGCCAGATCCTCAAGAACTACTGGGGGGTGCTCTCCCATCGCGGCGCCATGGGCTATGTGCTGTGCGGCTCCCTCTCCAGCTCCGGCATGTTCGCTTTCTTAAGCGGCTCCCCTTACGTCTATATCGAGTACTTCAAGGTGCCGACCGAGCACTACGGCTGGCTGTTTGGCCTCAATATCCTGCTGATGATGCTGGTCACCTTCGTCAACAGCCGACTGGTGAAAGGGGTGGGCGCCGAGCGGATGCTGCAATACGGCCTGCTGGTGCTGCCCTGCGCGGGCGCCCTGCTGGTCTACAACGCCTGGAGCCAGACCGGCGGCCTGTGGGGCATCGTCATTCCGGTGGTACTGTTTGTCGGCCATATCAGTCTGGTGGGCGCCAATGCCATGACCGGCCTGATGGGCCACTTCCCGCAATCTGCAGGCACCGCCTCGGCACTGGCGGGCACCCTGCGCTTTGGCATCGGCGCCCTGGTCGGCATTCTGGTCAACCTCAATCCGCCCCACTCGCCGCTGCCCATGGCCATCGCCATCGCCTGCTGCGGCGTGGGTTCCACCTTGAGTTACTGGCTGCTGACCGGCAAGCGAGGCGATTGACCCCCCTCCCTCCTATCAGGAAAACGAAAGAGGCTTCCGTCAACGGAAGCCTCTTTTCGTACGGGCGCCCAGACGTTCAGAACTGGGCACTGTTGAGCCAGAGGTGCGCCCCTATGCTCACCAGATAACCGAGCAAGATAGCCGGCAGCCACTTCAAGTGGCCAAAGAAGGTATACATGCCGTGGGCCTGTCCCATCAGGGCTACCCCGGCCGCAGAGCCGATGGAGAGCAGGCTGCCGCCCACTCCGGCAGTCAGGGTCACCAGCAGCCACTGCCCCAACGCCATATCCGGGTTCATCGACAGCACGGCAAACATCACGGGAATGTTGTCAATGACGGAGGACAAGACCCCGATGAAAATGTTGGCCATGGTGGGATCCTCAGCGTCATACAACCAGTGTGATACCAGCTCCAGATACCCCATAAAGCCCAGCCCACCGACACACATCACCACCCCGTAGAAGAAGAGCAGGGTATCCCACTCCGCCTTGGCCACCTTGTTGAACACGTCAAATGGCACCACAGAACCCAGACTGCGCAACCGCACCTCATCGCCATTGCGTTCATAGAGCGCACGCTTGCGGGCAAGGGATCGTGGCAGCGACTTGCGCAAATAGAAGCCGAAAAACTGCAGATAGCCGAGCCCCAGCATCATGCCCAGTACAGGCGGCAGATGGAGGAAACTGTGGCATAGCACCGCCGTGATGATGGTCAGCAAGAACAGCGCGACGATGCGGCGGGCCCCCCGCTTGAGATCGACCACCTCGTTATCAGCCTCCGGCACATGGCGCGGCACCATCAGGCTCATCAGGATGGCCGGCACCAGAAAATTGAGCAGAGAGGGGATCAGCAGGGTGAAGAACTGGCCAAATTGCACCTTGTCCGCCTGCCACACCATCAGAGTGGTGATATCGCCAAAGGGACTGAACGCCCCTCCGGCGTTGGCGGCGATCACTATGTTGATGCAGGCAAGATTGACAAAACGCCGATCACCGTTGGCCACTTTCAACACCACGGCGCACATCAAGAGCGCAGTGGTCAGGTTGTCAGCCACCGGCGAGATACAAAAAGCAAGCCCGCCGGTCAACCAGAACAGGGTGCGCAAGTGAAAGCCGGATCGCACCAGCCAGGCGCGCAGGGCATCGAACAGCTGCCGGTCCTCCATGGCGTTGATATAGGTCATCGCCACCAGCAGGAACAGCATCAGCTCGGCATATTCCAGCAGGGTATGCCGGAAGGCCTGCTCGGCCACCGGACTCATCCCCTGCTGTGCATAGGCGATACCGATCAGGATCCAGATCACCCCGGCGGCCACCAGCACGGGTTTGGACTTGCGCAGTTGCAGATACTCTTCGGCCATCACCAGGGCGTAGGCCAGCACAAACAATCCGACACAAAAAAGTCCGATGGCGGAGGATGTCAACAAAACAGGGCCACTACTGGCATGGGCGGGAGGGATAAACAGGGACAGCAGCAAAATAACAGGGGTGAGCGCAGACATGGTCTCTTCCTTTTAGAACCATCTGGCAATCATGCTAGCACCTGGATGAAAAGAAAAATTCATCCAGGTCAATTAACGCTTAATTGGTTTGCTGTCGAAACGCGGGATTATTTCTTGCCGAAACCCGACTGTTTGAGGGTATAGCCTGCGCTGTTTTGCCAGGCATCCAGACCGCTGCGGTTATTGCCCGCCACCAGACTGGCGGCCAGACTCGGGCTGTTGAACAGCTGATCGGCGGTAAAGACAAAGCCGCCCTGACTGCGGGGCACTATGACCCCCTTCTCCAGCAGTTCGTGACGCAGCTCGATCACCGCTTCACGCAAAGAGGCGGCATCCTCGCCATTGGCGGTGGAACCGGCCAGCACCATAAAGCCCGGATTTTGCCGCTTGCCCACCGGATAACCGTGGGCCTCGGCCCCCTTGCCGTTGAAGTGGTAGAGCTCGCGCTCCCCCGGCCGGTTGTCGGAGAGTGCCTTTTGCAGGGTCATCAGCTCGTTGTAGATCTCGATGGGGACGACGGCAGCCTGCTTGTTGCCCTTGCTATCGATGATAAAACTGACTTGCTTGTGTAACATCCTTGCTCATCCTGTGACCCATGGAAGCCCCTATTCTAACCACCTCGGGCAAGCGGGATCCAGCTAGGATCCACTGCTCTTTTGCCGCCTTGATCACTAACTTGCACTCTTGATCAACCGTAAGGGGTGTTGATCAATGCTGGCCGTGCTAGCGTACCAAGCATGATGAAAGCCATTGACCATCAAACGGTTATCCCATGCTGACCCTGCGCAACCTCTGCAAAAGCTTCGATAACGGCAGTGAACGACTGCCGCTGTTCCACCATCTCGATCTCGCCCTCCCCGCTGGCGAGATCACCCTGCTGCTGGGCCAAAGCGGCTGCGGCAAGTCGACCCTGCTCAATCTGATCGCCGGGCTGATTGCACCGGACGAGGGGGAGATCTGGCTGGGGAAGACCCGGATCGACACCCGATCTCCCGACGAGCGGGCGCGCCTGCGGGGCCGCCATTTCGGTATCGTCTATCAGGATTTCAACCTGCTGCCGACCCTGAACGTGGCCGAGAATCTGGCCCTGCCGCTCGCTATCAACGGTATGCCGCCGGATGAGACAAAGATTGACCAGTTGCTGCACCGGCTCGATATGAGCCACAAGCGCCATGCCTGGCCGGAGCAGCTCTCCGGCGGTCAGCGACAGCGGGTGGCGCTGGCCCGCGCCCTGATCCATCAGCCCCAGTGGCTGCTCGCCGACGAACCCACCGGCAGCCTCGATGAACACAATGCTGAACAGGTGATGGCGTTAATGATCGCGGCGGTACGCGACACAGGCGCAGGTTTGCTGCTGGTGAGCCACAACCCGGCCTACGCCGCGCTGGCCGACAGGGTGCTGCGCCTCGAAGGGGGGCAACTTATCGAGCTCAAGGAGCCCCGTCATGACTAAACAGCGACTGCGCCTGCCGGAGTCACGCTGATGCTGCCACTCAAAGCGCTGCTGCGCCTCTATCGCAGCCACCCCTGGTTGCTGTTGATGAGTCTGGCCGGGCTGGTATTGGGGGTATCGCTGGTGGTGGCCATCGAGCTGCTCAATCACAGTGCCCGCACCAATTTTGTCGCCGCCCGCAGCCAGCTGGCAGGGGAAGCCAACTACCGGTTGGCACCCGCTGGCGGGCTGGATGAGCAGCTTTACGTGCAACTGGTGACCAGCCAACCCGCCCTCGATGCCATGCCCCAGCTCCATGGCTGGCTCAAGGATGAAGAGGGGCGCAGCTTTCAACTGCTGGGAATGGATCTCTTCAACCCCGGCCCGCTGCGCCAGCTGTTTGGCGCCACTCGGGAGAGCGAGCCCGCGTTCTCCTTAAACCGTGCCGACAGCATCTGGCTGGCGGCCCCCGAAGCGGAGCGCCTTGGCTGGCAAGCGGGCCAGAGCCGACGCTTTGTGCTGGGCGGCAGCGATGGCGCCAGCGCCCGAACCCTGACCCTGACCCTGGCGGGCACGTTTGAACCGGGCGCCGTGCCCATGGAGCGACTGCTGATAACCGACATCGGCCTCGCCCAACCGCTGCTGGATAAAGCGGGTCGGCTAGATCGCATCGTCTTCAAGCTAAGCGAATCAGAAGCTCGTACCCTGCAGGCCACCCTGCAAACCGATTACCCGAACCAGCCCTTGTGGCTTGAGCCCATCAGCCCGGCGCTCGATGCCAGCCAACTTGGTGATGCACTCGCCCTCAACCTGACGGCGCTGTCATTGCTCGCCATGGCGGTGGGACTGTTTCTGGTGTTTAACGCCCAGCGATTTGTGCAGAGCGTGCGCCGCCCCCAGCTGGCCCAGTTGATCATTCTGGGGATGGGGCCGAGTCGGGTACTCCGCTGGCTGGTGCTAGAGCTCGTTATTCTCGCCACCCTCGGCACCCTGCTCGGGGTGCTGCTCGGTAGCCTGCTGGCCCTCGCCCTGATGGGGCAGCTCACCCAGGCGCTGGCCGATCTCTATGGGCCCAACCCCATCGATCTTTTGCGCCTCTCCCCCATGAGCCTGCTCAAGGCACTGTTGATCGGGCTGCTCGGCACACTGGCCGCCAACCTGCCCGGCTGGTGGCAACTGCTGCGCCAATCCCCCCTCGAACTGCGTGCCGGAAGCAGCCGCCCCCCCGCTCACCCGTGGCGACGGCGCGTGCTGGCCATCGCCATCTTGCTGCTGTGCGCCCTCTGCCTGTGGCTGCCGCAAACCGGTCTGAGTGGCGCCCTCTTTATCGCCGGCGGCTGGCTGCTGGCCATGGCGCTCTGGCTACCCGATGCCCTGCGCGGCCTGCTTGGCTGGCTGCGACGACGCGCGGGCGGCCCCCTCACGGCCCGACTCGGGGTGGCCGAGACCCTCTATCACCTCGACCGTACCGCCATCGCGGTGATGGCGTTGCAGCTGGCCATCGCGGCGGCCATCGGCATCGGGGTCATGGTGTCGAGTTTTCGCTCAAGCGTGGAGATCTGGCTCGGCCAGCGTCTGGCCGCCGATCTCTATGTCACCGCCCCCAAGGGGGTGGCGGGCAACAAGGGCACCTTGAGCGAAGCGACCCTTAAGACCCTGCTCGCCAATCCGCTGGTGAGCGCCGCCTCGCGCCGCTCGGTGCACCCAGCCCGCTGGCAGGGGCAGCCCATCGAGTGGGCGCAGATGGACTTTATTCCCCAGCTTAAAGCGGCCTATCCGCTGCTGGCCGGACGCTGGCCGACCCGCCCCGACGAGGTGCTGGCGAGCGAACCGCTGACGGTGCGCCTCGGGGTCAAGGTGGGCCAGCAGTTGGCGATCAACGGCGAGCAGGGGCCAAGGCAGTTCACCGTCACCGGCGTCTATCAGGACTACGGCAGCGACAAGGGGCAGATCCTGCACGCCTTCGAGGCCGGGGCGGTGCAATCCCTCGCCCTCTTTAGCGACGATCCTGAACAACTGGCCGACCGCCTGCGCGAGCGCTTTGGCGAGCAGCTAAACCTGCTCTCCGCCCCCGCCATCCACAGCGCGGCCCTCAAGGTGTTTGACCAGACCTTTGTGGTGACCGAGCTATTGAAACTGCTGATCTTGGGCATCGCCTTTGTCGGCATCGGCTCGGCCTTTATGGTGCTGGGGCTGGCGCGCCGTGGCGAGTTGCAGACCTTGCAGAGTCTGGGCTTGAGCCCCCGCCACTGCCGCCAGCTGCTGGTGTGGCAAGGGGCTGGATTGGGGCTGCTCACCGCCCTGCTGGCCCTGCCGGTGGGGTATGGCCTCGCCTGGGTGCTGATCGAGGTGGTCAATCCCCGCGCCTTTGGCTGGCGCCTCGCCTTCGAGGCCGCCCCCCTTCATGCGGTCACCGCCCTGTTGCTGGCACCGGTCTGTGGCGCATTTGCCTCCTGCTATGCGGCAAGGAGAGTGGTATGAAATATCGGTTAGCGCACTGGCTCAGCCATGGCTTGAAGCTCCCATTAACCACGTCCCTCTCTCCGCCCCTTCTTCAGCGCAAAGAAGAGCAGAGTGCGGCATTGAACCATCCCCTCTCCCTTCGGGAGAGGGCCAGGGTGAGGGGGATCTTGTCCTCCTTACGGCCCCTGTGGCTCGCCACCCTCTTGATCCCGCTGATTGCCATGATTGGCAGCTCGCAGGCCAGCGATCTGGGCGCCCTGCTCGGCGGTGGCAGCGACAGCTTTAAAAAGGTGCTGCCGGGGCAAACCATCCAGCTGCCGGAGGATCACGCCGCCCACCCCGATTACCGCTCCGAGTGGTGGTATCTCACCGGCAACCTCAAGGATGAACAGGGGCGCGAATATGGCATGCAGTGGACCCTGTTTCGGCAAGGTATCGAGCAAGAACTCCGCACCGGCAACCCCTGGCTCACCCCCCAACTCTGGCTGGCCCAGTTTGCCATCACGGATCTCGACCGTGGCAGCCACCAGCAAGATGAACGGGCCAGTCGGCAGGGGCCGGGGCTGGCGGGGGCCAACGGCGGCCAATATTGGCTCAGGGAGTGGCGGCTTGCCTCGCAAGGGGCGGCGCTGTTCCCCGCCACCCTCAAGGTGCAGAGCAAGATTGGCGAGCTGAACCTCACCATCACTGCCGCCAAGCCGCTGGTGCTGCAAGGCAAGGCCGGTTACAGCGAGAAGAGCCCGGGCAACGCCTCCTTTTACTACTCCTACCCGCGCCTCACTCTTCGCGGCACCCTGACTCGCGATGGCGAGACCCGCACCGTGACTGGACAAGGCTGGTTTGATCACGAGTGGAGCAGCTCGGTATTGGCCGAATGGCAATCGGGCTGGGACTGGTTTTCCCTGCAACTGGCCGATGGCCGCGAGCTGATGCTGTTTCGCCTGCGCACCAAATCGGGACGCGCTAATCCCGAAAACCAGCCCGAAAACCGCTACGGCATCTTGATTGAGCGGGACGGCAGCAGCCGGGTGCTCGCCCCCGACGCGATTCGCCTTACGCCGGGCAACACCTGGCGCGGCCCCAAGGGGCAGAATTACCCCGTCGAGTGGCAGCTAAACGCCGCCGGAATGAGCCTCACCATCAAAGCCCGTCAGCCCAATCAGGCCATGACGGGGCGCTTTGACTACTGGGAAGGGGCAGTCTCTGTCTCGGGGGATGCCAAGGGGGTCGGCTATCTGGAGATGACCGGCTACTGAACACCCTCGACAAACGTGGCCGGTCTACTCGATGACCTAAAAACAAATCGCCCTTATAACAGGGCATAACCCTGATATTGCCCAGCCATTTCTGTCACTTGGCGCCAGTAGCCAAGGATGCCTTATCTGTTTATTTATTGAACACCCCTTACCCACTCAACCCGCAGCCAACTTGGCTCAAGTCTGATCCTCGTCAAAAAACCTTTCAAAATCCGAGCGATAACTAACTTTTTCCTCACTTAAATTGGTTGCCGTTTGATATCTTTCTCATCCGGCACTCAGGGTTCCGAAAGCAGCTATGGAGAGAGAATGGATTGGCCCGCCTTAATTTGGTTAAAGGCTGCTGTCTGGGAGGTTGAACTCCGTTTGGTAGCAATGTTGATTGTTACCATGCGATCTCAGGAATATGTAGTTGTGAGTGTTGCTCTAGAATAATCGGAACGATTCGGAGAATTATTAGATACATATAGAGTGGAAGCTCGTTTTATGTGAAAAACTAATAAAATTTTTTTATTTATGGAGTGAATGGTGGAAAATAATACTATCGAAATAGAAAAGCATAATATAGCTCCATATCTATCAGTATTATTAGGTATAAAATCCACAAAGGAAGAAAGTTGCAATTTACATGAAGATATCATCAAGCTGTTAATTGATGAATCTTCTGATGATATAACTATTGGCCCAACAATAGTCGATGACGTAGGTATATTAGGTACGGTGAAGATCACTTCATATAAAATTGAGAAGTCACCTAGTTGGGCAAAGGATATTATCTTAAAAGATATAGAGCATCATGTTTTTGTAAGTTTTAATGTTCGAAATCACCTAGCATTCTACTTTTCTGAGAAAGGGAAAAAAGATGCTATCAGGGAGCATTTTGGTAAAACAAGACTATCCAATCTATTCCCAATTCCGATTAGCCAGTTAAATGGCAACTTCATCAATGAAGATGAAATTAAGATGCTCTGGTTATCAGGAATACATGGCAGAGATAACTTCAAAGCTGACTCTAAAGTATTGGGTGGAAACAGTGTCGCGGATACTCTCGATCCACTAATAGATCAATCATATATGATGTCAGCTGTACGCACCGAAATATGGGGAACGAATTCAAAAAGTTCTGTTGGTATCAATCCTTTTAAATCATCTATATGGCGAGGGCCTTGCAAGGATTGGTCGACATTTGAAAATAGAGTTTTAGAGATATTAGATAGATTATCTGTTAATAACATTGAATCAGATAGCCCCATAGGAATACTATCCTACCCTATATCTAAGCCAGATGATTTAAAAATACCTTATGATTTTTCGCTTGTTGATTATGACTTTCTATCTGAAGAGGATGGGCAATACCGTAAGGATCTATTGAAAAAGCTACAATATAACTACCATGTAGAGTTAGCCCCAAGCTTTATTGAAAGTGATATTTCTTTAAATGTTTTCTATGGAAGTAAGAATGTAGGCAATATTTGCATCGAGGTAGAAGTAGATGATTATAAAGTTAACTTTAAAATAAAAAGTGAAAATTATATTATTAAGTCACATTTTGACCAATACAAACGTATTTTTAATTACCCCGAGTTAGTAAAGTGTTGGTTCGAATCAGGGCATGCTGTTGTTAATGGTATGGTTTTTAGAACTGGCTATCAGGACGTTGAATACAATAAATTTCTGTGGGCTGATTTTGAAGAGTATGACATAACCAAGGAAAAACCTGGGATTGATGCACAAAAACCAGACCTTAAAAGCATAGGAAAGGAAAAATCATTATTTTGCTGGGTGCAGAAATGCTGGAGTGGTAATTGGCTAACAGCTGCAGAGTTCAATACAACTGAAACTCCTAAAGGCTGGCTATATTGTGATGATGGTGCAGGCGAAAAGGCAGACTTTATCCATTATGTAAAACATGGAGCACTACATTTAATATCACTAATTCATGTCAAAGCTTCTAAATCTAACGCTCGCGCTAGGAAAATATCTGTAGGCGCACATGATGTTGTTTTAAATCAAGCAGTAAAAAATCTTCGTTATACAGTCAGAAAGGTTCTAGTAGAAGATCTAAAGGCTAGGCATGATAATGCTACACATAAAGGTTGTTGGCATGACGGTAAAGCAGCTAAACCTGAGGATTTCTTTAATTTATTATTAACGATGAAGGACAATAAACATGTGAAGACTCGAGTTGTAGTAGTTCAACCTCATACACAACAAAGCGTTTATGAAGGGAATATAGACAGCAAGATAAAAACTCAACTAGATGTTCTTTTAGTAAGTGCAGAGAATGCGGTCCGTTCATCTGGTGCAGACTTTCATATCATAGGTTTTGCTGACAAAAAGAAATAAATCATTGTATGTGCTCAAGCAGAAGAGCTTCTGCTTGAGCATTATTTTCCCCCGCTCCCCAGCGATTGAATAAATGCCAAGGTACGGCGATTAAACTGCTCCGGCTGCTCCACATTGCAGACATGGCCACACTGTTCGATCACCGCCAGCGAGGAGCTGGCATCGCGGGCCACCTGTTCGCGCACTGGCGCCAGAAACATATGATCCTCCTCCCCCATCACATAGAGGGTGGGAATGGGCAGGGAACGTTCGCGGAAGTAACGCATCAACGGGTTAACCTCGGTGGCGAGGCGGAACCAGCGTTTGAACTCCTTCTGGCAGAGCTTGCGGGCCTCGCGCACAAAGAGGTTGCGCGACTCCTGATGGTGCTGGCGCGGCATGATGATGAAGGCAAACAGCCGGTAGAGCCACATATAGGGCAGGAAGTGCTGGCCGAGTCGGCCCAGTTGCACCAGCACCCGCGAGCGGATATCGAGCCGCAAAATGGCGCCCCCCAGTACCATGCTTTTCACCCGCTCCGGGCAGAGCTCGGCCAGATGGCGAATAAGGATGGTGCCAAGGGAGATGCCGACGAAGTGGGCGCGGCGGATATTGAGATGATCGAGCAGCCGAACGATATCCTCGGTCACTTCCCGAAAGCTGTAGTGGCCCTTGACCACCTGTTGCAGCTGGTGGGACTGGCCGTGGCCGCGCAAATCCAGCAGTAGCACATTGAAGTGCTCGCGATAGGCGCGCAGCTGCTTGAACCAGATGGAGGAGCTGCCACCGGCGCCGTGGACAAACACCACCCAATCCCGCTCGGGACCCAGTTCGAAAGTCTTGTGATACAACATCCAATAGGCTCCCTTGGTGATGGGGGGTATACTCGGCTGCGCGCATATTAACAGAACAGGCCCGCCGATAGATATGCGCCTGACATGACCCGGATCACCCCTTGCGCGAGAACCCACCATGGATTTGACCCGTTTGCGCCACTTTCTGCTGACCCTGCCGGGCGCCACCGAAGATACCCCGTTTGGCCCGGAGATCCTGGTCTACCGCATCGCGGGCAAGATGTTCGCGCTGGTGGATTGGCAGGCCGAGCCGCTTACCATCAACCTCAAATGCGAGCCCGAGCTGGCGTTGCTGCTGCGCGAGATCCACCCCGAGGTCAAACCGGGCTGGCATATGAACAAGCAACACTGGAACACAGTGACCCTGAACAGCACCTTGCCAGATGATCTGTGGCAGGGCTGGGTGCACCACTCCTATGAGCGGGTTGTCGCGGGTCTGCCCAAAGCCAAACGGCCACAAGCGCCGCGCCCCCTCCCCCCTACTGACGGCCCAACCTTATGACTCCAGCACTTAGTCCAGCACTTTGTATTGTCCCCCTTGGCGAGGCACATATCCCCGCTCTCGTGACCCTGTTTGAGCAGGCGGTGCGACGCTGCGGCCCCGAGCACTACAGCGCCGAGCAGGTGGAGCAGTGGGCCCTCGGTGCACAACATCCGGGTTTTGTCAGCCAGCTGCGCGAGCACCACGGCTGGGTGGCGGAGCAGGCAAATGTGCCCCTCGGGTTTGTCACTCTGAGCCCCGATGGCCACCTCAGTCTGCTCTATGTGAGCGCCGACCATCAGCGCCAGGGACTGGGCAATCTGCTGCTCACCACGGCGCTCGCGGGGGCCAGAGGGCTCGGTATGACCCTCATCACCACCGAGGCCAGCGCCTTCAGTTATGAGCTATTTTTACGACATGGCTTTACGTTGACCGGGCTGGAGTGCGTGGAGCGGGGCGGAGTCAGTTTTACTCGCCATCGCCTGCACTGCTGCTTGCCAAGCTAGGGCAAGCCACTAAAATACGCTTAATTTTCGTATTGTTACTGTATTGAGGCAGCAACCATGGTGGTAGAAAGTGAAGGCTATATCTCGCTGATCGAGTATCTGGTGGAGAGTTTGGGATTGTTTGAATCCCAGCAGCAGAACGATGGTGAAGAGACCATCGAAGATCTGGTCAGTGGCCGTGTTGCCAGCAACCTGATGGCCATTTGCGAGCAAAACCCCCAGCTCGATCCCAAGGTGCGTTTCGCCATCATGCAGGAGGCCGACGCCGTGGTCGCCGATCTGGAAGAGGTGCTATCTGCCGTCTGGCTGCGCGCTCCGACCCCGGAACAGAAAACCTTCCTCATCGAGTTTATCGATCTCATCAAGAACCTGTTCGACAGCGCCATCGGCTGATCTGCCGTCCGGTTTTCCCGCCCAACGCAAGATTTCAGAACAGCAGATAAGGAAAAGGGCCGCCTTGGTGGGCAGCCCTGCTTGCTATCATTTTCAACCCGCCAGTGCGTTCATTCATCAGGCGGTTATCAAGGCAAGAAATGTGTCTGGACTTTGCATCCGATCCCTGGACGCTACCTAGTTAGTCCCGACTGGTCGCAATAAGTTCCCTCCTCCGACCATTTATTTTCACTTTTCTTAAGAAATCGACTACAAACCTGTTCAGCGGTTCAGGCTTGGCGGCAAACAGACTCCAATGCCACCCAATCCGCAGTAACCATCCGGGTTTTTCTCCAGATATTGCTGATGGTAATCCTCGGCATAGTAGAAGGGCGCCAGCGGCAGAATGCGGGTGGTGATGGCACGACTGTCGCCGCTTGCCGCCATCGCCTGCTGATAGGCCGCCATGCTCTGCTGGGCAATGATCTGCTGACTCTCGTCGCCATAGAAGATCACCGAGCGATACTGGGTGCCAATGTCCCCCCCCTGACGCATCCCCTGCGCCGGGTCGTGCTGCTCCCAGAACAGTCTGAGCAGGTCGCCGTAGCTGATCACCGCCGGATCAAACACCACCTGCACCGTCTCGGCATGACCGGTCAAGCCGCTGCACACCTCTTTGTAGGTGGGATTCTGGGTCACGCCGCCCTGATAACCTGCCGCGGTGGAGTAGACGCCCGGCTGCTGCCAGAACAGGCGCTCAACGCCCCAGAAACAGCCCATGCCAAACCAGGCCACCGCCATCCCTTCCGGCCAGGGGCCCTGGGTCGGGTTGCCATTCACCGCATGCTGCTGACCAATCACCATCGCTTCGCGTCGTCCCGGCAGGGCATCTGCCGGTGAAATAATCTGTTCCATGAATTCTGTCCTTGTATAAAACCCTGTGAAATCACACAGCTGACGAAAAGGAGCATCGAAGATAGCAGTTTATCGCGCCGGATCAACCGGCGGGCCCCTCCCCGCTCGCTCCGACGGCCATCTGCGCTTCCTGCCACACGTTCCCAATCCGCACGGCCAAGCCGCCCCTCGTAGACCAGAAACGGCCAAAATCAATATTTAGTCTTGATTTGTGAATTAATTTTCATATATTGAGCCAATCGCTGTTTTTTTATGGAAGAAATATCAAGTGCGCGAACGCGAACCCAGTCTGGTCAATGCCTTCCGGCAATCCACCCCCTATGTCAATGTGCATCGGGGGGCCACCTTTGTGCTGATGATGGGGGGAGAAGCCATCTGCCACCCCAACTTCGCCAATATCGTCAGCGATATCGCCCTGCTGCAGACACTGGGCATACGCCTGGTGCTGGTGTTTGGTTCACGTCCGCAAAATGATGAGGCGCTGGCCCGCGCCGGTATCGAGGCCCAGTATCACAAGCGGATCCGGGTCACCGATGACGAGAGTTTCACCATCATCAAACAGGTGTGTGGCGGCCTGCAATACGACATCACCGCCCAGCTCTCCATGGGGCTCGCCAACACCCCAATGCAGGGGGCGCGGATCAGCGTGGTGAGCGGCAACTTCGTCACCGCCCAGCCGCTGGGGGTGGATGATGGCATCGACTTTTGCCACAGCGGCCGGGTGCGCCGTATCGACGTGGAGGGGATCACCCGCCAGCTCGATCAGAAGAGTCTGGTGCTCATCTCCCCCATCGGCTGCTCGGTCACCGGCGAGAGCTTTAACCTGAGCTCGGAAGAGGTGGCCCGCCGGGTGGCGGTCGACCTCAAGGCGGACAAGCTCATTTGCTTTAGCAGCACCCAGGGGGTGATGGACAGACGCGGCGAAGCCATCTCCGAGCTCTTCCCCGAACAGGCCGAAGAGCTGCTGGTGGAGCTGGAGCAAGCGGGCGAAGAGATGTCCGGCACCGCCCGCTACCTGCGTGCGGCCATTGCCTCCTGCCGTGGCGGCGTGCCCCGCTCCCATCTGGTGAGCTATCAGGATGATGGCGCCATGCTGCAGGAGCTGTTCAGCCGCGACGGCCTCGGCACCCAGATAGTGCGGGAAAGTGCCGAGCAGGCCCGCGCCGCTACCATCGAGGATATCGGCGGCATTCTGGATCTTATTCGCCCGCTGGAGGAGGAAGGCATTCTGGTGCGCCGCTCCCGCGAACAACTGGAGATGGAGATCGACAAGTTCACCATCATCGAGCGCGATGGTCTCATCATCGGCTGCGCGGCCCTCTACTGCTTTATGGAAGAGGCGATGGCGGAGATGGCCTGCGTCGCCATCCACCCCGACTATCGCAACTCCAACCGGGGGGATCAGCTGGTGGCCAAGGTAGCCGAGCGGGCCAAGCGGCTTGGCATTCGCCGCCTGTTCGTACTCACCACCCGCTCCATCCACTGGTTCCGGGAGCGGGGCTTCGATCCGCTGGAAGTAGAAGATCTGCCGGTGGCGCGCCAGCGTCTCTACAACTGGCAGCGCCGTTCCAAGGTTTTGTCAAAGACCATTGCCTAAGTCATTGATCCTGCGTTGAGTTAGCCGACAATTTGAACTTTTTCACAAACTCGATTGACAGTGCAATCCAACGCAGGGTATTTCTAAATGCACTCCACCGCCCTGGTGGAGCCAGAAGAGGAGCGCTGCCCAGGCAGCCCAAGGGAGGACGCCAGCGTCCGGTGAACTTGGGTCAGGGGGAGCAGCGCCGAGACGAGTGAGGAGACTGGTAACCTCAACGTCGGCTGCGGGGGCTGAATCCCCCGGGTTGTCATCGGTAGTGATCATCCCCCACCGCGCCCTGTCAGGGGCGGTACGGGATGGGCTCTGCAGGTGGAGTGCTTCTGGCCGGGATAGCTTCGTTCATTCCTGCCATTTTCAGCCTCCTCCTCTCTTTTTTGCCCGATGGAACCGGAATCTTAAAATAAGACAGGAGTAAGCAATGAGCCCGATCAATGTCGCCAAGTTTGGCGGAACCAGTGTCGCCAACTTCCCGGCCATGAATCACTGCGCCGATATCGTGCTGGCCAATCCCGCCACCCGGGTGGTGGTGCTGAGCGCCAGCGCCGGTGTCACCAACCTGCTGGTCGCTCTGGCACAAGGGGAGCTGGACGAAGCGGGCCGCGACGAGCAGCTGGCCAAACTGGCCGGGATCCAGCAGGCCATTCTGACCGATCTCGGCAACCCTGTTGATGTGAGCGCCCTCATTCATGGCCAGCTGGACGAGATCCGCCTCATGGCCCAGCAAGCCCACCAACATACCGATGCAGAGCTGGCTGATCGCCTCATCGCCTGCGGCGAGCTGATGTCTACCCGCCTCTTTACCGAACTGCTGCGCCAGCGCGGCGTCAAGGCCCACTGGCAGGATGTGCGCCAGCTGATGCGCACCGACAGCCGCTTTGGCAAGGCCACCGTCGATCTGGCTACCACCCGAACCCTCTGCCAGCAGACGCTGGGCCCGCAGCTTGGCGACAGCCTTATCATCACCCAGGGCTTTATCGGTGCCGATGGCGATGGCCGCACCACCACGCTGGGGCGCGGCGGCTCTGACTACAGCGCAGCCCTGCTCGCCGAAGCGCTCGATGCCGCCAGTATCGAGATCTGGACCGATGTGCCCGGCATCTACACCACGGATCCGCGCCTCGTCACCCGGGCCCGCCCCATTCCCGAAATCAGCTTTGTCGAAGCAGCCGAAATGGCCACCTTCGGCGCCAAGGTGCTGCACCCGGCCACATTACAACCGGCGGTGCGCCAGAATATTCCGGTGTTTGTCGGCTCCGCCAAGGACCCCGCCGCCGGTGGTACCTGGATCCGCGCCAGCACAGATTCAAGCCCGCTGTTTCGCGCCGTCGCCCTGCGCCGCCAGCAGGTGCTGGTAACCCTGCACAGCCTCAACATGTTCCACGCCTACGGCTTTTTGGCCGAAGTGTTCGGCATTCTGGCCCGTCACCGCATCTCGGTCGATCTCATCACCACATCGGAGGTGAGCGTATCGCTGACGCTGGATCACACCGGCAGCCAGAGTAACGGCGAACCGATCCTGAGCGACAAGGTACTGGCCGAGCTGGGCCAGCTTTGCAAGGTGGAGGTGGAAACCGGTCTGGCACTGGTGGCGCTCATCGGCAACCGGATGAGCGAAGTGAACGGAGTGGGCAGTCAGGTCTTTGACGCCCTGCGCGAGCACAACATCCGGATGATCTGCTACGGCGCCAGCGCCCACAACCTCTGCTTCCTGGTCAAGGAGAGCGAGGCGGGCAATATCGTCAACCGCCTCCATCAGGAGCTGCTGGACTGATCCTCACCGCGAGGTAAACCAGACCATGCAACAGGGCGCCCGCAAGGCGCCCTGTTTATTTGTATTCCGCAAAGGTATCGGCTCAGGCAAGGCTGGTGGCAGGCAACTGGCAGGCCACTGCCTCCCGACGCAGCTGCTGCAAGCGGGCCAACAGCCCGGTCTGGCCCAGCTCCGTCTCCTGAGGCGAGAGATTATCCACCAGCAGCGGATAGTGATCCGTCACCGCCTGCATCAACCAGTCGAGGCGACGCAGGGTGAGCGGGCCGCAACTCTGGCCGCTCAGATCATCGGCCACATCGAGCCGGTGGCTGCGATACATGTCCCGCCACCAGTTGGCGACCAGCGCCTCGTCGCTCGCCAGCGCGGCGCTCCACTCCCCTTGCAGGGAATGCAGGCGGGCCAGCACGGGCGCGCTGGCCCCTTCACGGATCAGGTGGTGGATCTCCCGTTTCACCCATTTCAGGCAAAGCTCGCGCCAGTAGCGAAATTGCGGCAGAGGATCGGCCTCATCGAGCCAGAGTCCGGAGAGGGTACGGGTCTCCAACCGCTCCGGTACATGGAACTGCGGGTCGACCAGACCGTTGGAGTTGTATTCAAAGCGGGGATCGAAGGTCCACATATAGCCAAAGTCGAACACGCAGATCTGCTCGCCGTCATCGAGCAGGTTGCCCGGACTCGGGTCCCAGTCAAACCAGCCCCAGCGGGCCAGCTCCCCCTGCACCTCCAGCATCTGGGCCAGATTGCGCTCGTTGAGCTGATGGACCGGCACACCCCGCAACCAGGGGGAAACCAGCACACCGGCCCGCGCCGAGCCGAAGCTGGTGCAGACCACGTGGGAGAGGACGGTAGGGTGCAGCTCGCGCAGCGACTCGATTTCGCGCCGCCGCTCCAGCTCGGTCAGAAAGGCGGTCTTGCCATCGAGGTTGGCCACCAGTGAATCCTGACGGCGCCGCTTGAGGCACCAGTGATGCCCCTCCACCTTGAGGTGAAACACCTCGGCGGTGAGACCGTGGCGATAGACCTTGACCACAGCCGGATGGCTATCCTTCAGCTTGACCAGTTGGGCCAGCGGCAGCGGGCAGTCGCGCTCGCGTCCGATCCGGATCTCTTCCTTGCTCTCCAGCATGCGCAGCAATCTGGCCTGACGTGCCATCACTTTGGGATTCATACATGTACCTCCAGTCGCTATCGAGAGACTAAACAGCAGATCCCTCCCAAGCCAGTGGCAAAACCCCATGATGACGCTTTCATCACATATTCCGAACAACCCCTCGATCGGGATCACAATTTGCAAGGTTGAGCTGTAACCAAATATTCATTAAGTGGTCATTAAATTGACAAGCTGAAACAAGGCCCGCACCATCGGGTCAAACTCTATGCGGATGAACGATCTCTCCCTCACTCGCTCAAAGGATGAGCTTATATGAATCGCCCCTCCTCAGGCCGCCCCCGCGTCCTGAGTCTGCCCTCTCTGCTGCTTGCCCTGCTGGGCGGATTGCTGCTGCTAACCCTGTTGTTGCCGCTGATCAATCCCGGTAGCTGGCTGGGCCGTGCCCAGCCGCAGGTACTGGGCCCCGCCGACAATCCACTGGCCACCCTCACCCGCCACGCCCTGCTCTATAAAAGCGACAGCCGCGGCCTCTATCTAGTGGTGCGCAGTCAGTGGCAGTTGCGAGGGCCATTGCAAGCGGGGGACAAGGTGCGGGTAGAGCTGCTCAACGACAAGGGGGAGCGGATCGACCAGCTCAGTCAAGCGGTGGATAAACGTCAGGTGTGCCGCAATAACCGCTGCACCCTGGATCTCAACAGCACCCTGCGCGCCCCGGACGATGCACTGGCCAGCCGTTACCAGCTGCGCATAGGTCTGCTGCTCAAAGATCGCCCCGAGAGCGGCGATTTCAGCCAGATCCTGCAAACCCTGCCGGAGCAGGGCTTCAACCTCACCTATCTGGTGGTGAGTCTGACGCTGGTGCTGGCCCTGAGCGCCGCCGTGCTCAAAACGGTGCTGCCAAAGCTGCGCCGCAGCCTGCGCTGGCGGATCATCGGCAGCCTGCTGCTCGGCAACCTCACCTTCGTGCTGCTGCACGGCTTCGTGGTGTTCAAGCTGGGGGAGTTTCTGCTCTGGTCAGGCTTTCGCCCGGAGCACTACTATCTAGCCTGGGGCAGCATGGTGCTGGGCTGGAGCCTCTGCGCGCTGGCGGGCTTCAACCTCTATATGGGGCTGGTCTTTACCGCGCTTTCTGGCATAGGTCTGCTGGCCAACTTTATGAAGATTGCCATCTACGGCGTGCCGCTCGGCGGGGACGATTTTGGCAACCTGCTGGCGCTACTGCGGATCCTGCTCGACCAGCACCCCATCCTGCCCATCTTCACCGTGTTGCTGGCACTGTTTCTCTGCTGGCGCTTTGCCCTGTCACGCTGGGTGTTGCGCACAGCCGCGGCCACCGTCGCCTTCTTTGCCCTGTGCGTGTTTGCCACCCAGACCGGCAACAAGCTGCTGGGGGCCAACATTCGCTACGTGGATCGCGCGGTTAACTACCACAGAGACATCATCCGCTCCGGCCCCGGCCTCTATCTGTTCAATCTGGTGGACGAGATGCTGCAAAGCGGCAGCGTGTTTCGCTACCCCTTGCAGATCAACGAGCTGACCCCGCAGCTGAGCTATCCGCCCCAGGGCATAGCGCCGCGCTGGGATCTGGTGATCGTGCTGCAATATGAGTCGCTCTGGCTCGACTGGAAGGGGCGGATCTGCGCCCCGGCTCCCACCCTCTCCCTGCCCGCCAGCGTGCAGCAGTGGCAAAAGACCATCCACTCCCCCACCACCGGCGGCATGACGGTGCTGGCAGAGTTCGAGATGAACACCGGCCTGCCGGTGGGCTTGCTCAAGCAGGGGGTGGTGCCCTACTACTACCTCTCGCAGCAGGTGCCGGGGCTGGCCCAGAGCGCCAGACAGAGCGGCTACCAGACCCTGTTCGCCCACCCCTATGTGGAAAAATTCTGGGGCCGCGCCAAGGCGATCCCGGCGCTCGGCTATGAGGAGCGCTGGTTCGACACCAGCTTCACCACCCTTGAGCACAAGGGACTCTATATCTCCGATGATGCCCTCATCGACCACCTGCTCAAGCGCAGCGAACAGGATGACAAACCGCTGTTTGCCTATGCGGTCACCATGCAGGGGCACGGCCCCTTCGATGGCCCCCGCTATCAGGGGCAGGAGCGCAGCGGCGCCTGCCCGAACCAGAGCGAGAGCGACACCCAGCTGCTCAACACCTACTACACCGGGGTGGTGGATGCCATGGCCTCGCTGGAGCGGCTGCTCAAGACCCTCGACCAGTCGGACAAGCGCTATCTGGTGGTGGCCTTTGGCGATCACCAGCCGTTTTTGATGTCCGCCGGCAAGGGGATTCACGGTGACAAGCCGGCGCGCGATGCCACCTACCAGATCCCCATGATGGCCTTCACCCGCGCCGATGACCCCCTCAATCTGGCGACCCAGTTTGCGCCGGTGCGCCAGCTCTACCAGATGGGTCAGGCGACTCGCCAGCTGCTGGCGGGGGATATCACCCCCATAGAAGAGAAGCCCCTGCTCCATCCGGTGTTGGGCGAAGAGAAAGGCTTCGACCCATCAAGCCTGGTGCCGCAGATCCGCGCCAGCTTCCGGCCCGATGCCCTGCCCTGATCCCTCCACACAAAAACAGACAAGGCCGCATCCGCGGCCTTGTTTTTTGACATTCATTTAGCTCTCATTCTGCTCGCCACCAGGGCTCCAGTAGCGTGAGCTGCTGGCGGTCGAGATCAAGCGCCACCTCGATACCCAGCGGCAGCATCAGCATGGGGTGGGTATGGGCGCAGTCAAACTCCGCCAGAATGGGGAAGTTCGGCTCCCCCAACACCTCCAGCAGGATATCGAGTGGGCGCTTGCCGCTACCCTGATCGTTGAACTGCTCGTGCTTGCCGAGGATAAGCGCGCCGATCCGCTCAAACACCCCGCACAGCTTGAGATGGGCAAAAGATCGCTCCACCGTCTCGGCAGATTTCAGGCTGTCCTCCAGCAGCAAAATGTCACCGCGCTCGATGGGCGGCATATAGGGGGATCCCCAGATCCCCGCCATGGTGTTGAGGTTGCCGCCGATCAGTCGCCCCACTACCCGGCCAGAACCCACCGAGATCAGCCGATTGGGCTGGCAGCGCTTGGCCCGGGTCTGGCTTTCCCAGTCCAGCCGTTCATCGCTCCATTGCGCGGGGGTGGGCAACGTGCAGGGGACGCCAGCGTCATCGGCCAGCACAATCTGTAAAAAACTGGCCAGCGTCTCATCCACCAGCGGCGGCAACTCGCCAAAGGAGGCCACCAGCGCCGGGCCATAAAAGGTAACCAGGCCAGTTTGGGCATGGATGCCGAGCAGCAGCGCCGTCACATCGGAGTAGCCAACGATGATCTTGGGATCGCGCCTCAGCGCCTCAAAATCGAGATAAGGGAGCAGGGAGTTGGAGTTGCTGCCGCCAATCACCGACATGATGCAGCGCACTTCTGGGTCGCGAATAAGGGCGTTGAGCTCCTCGGCCCGCGCGGCGATGGAGCCGGAACGCCAGTGATCCTGCTGGCCGGTGAGGCTGCCCGCCTTGAGCCTAAAGCCCTGCCCCTCAAGAAAGGCTTTTGCGCGGGCAAAACGCTGTGGGGCCCAGGCGGTCGCCGCGCTGGAGGGGGAGAAAAAAGCGATTGTATCGCCACGTTGGAGCAGCGGGGGAACCAATAACGTCATGACACACTCATCCTTGCCAATATCCAGCCATCACAGAGTCGTTGAGCCTCCTACACAACCCCTTTGATCACAACGGGTTTATCACTATCGTTTAGAAATACAAAACACTTGATTCATTATTAACAGATATTCTAAACACCATCCCCTTCCTAGAATGACCTCATTGCGATGGCCAACCCCGGTTGGTTGTCAGAATGGTCGGCCTGACAGCCCGAACGTTCTCTTTCCCACTTTTTCTCTCTGACTTATCAATGAGGTGCCTGTCATGAACAAAAACGCATCCCCCAGCGCATTGGTTGTAGAAGGCGGTGCCATGCGCGGCATATTTGCCAGCGGCGTGCTGGATGCGTTTATCGAGCATGACTATCGCCCCTTTGACTTCGCCATCGGCGTCTCGGCGGGGGCCACCAACTTGCTGGCTTATCTCGCCAGCCAGCATGGCCGCAGCCACGAGATCCTGACCAAACTGGCGTGCAGCCAGCAGTTTATGGATCCCCTGCGCTTTGCCAAGGGGGGCAATCTGGTGGATATCCACTGGCTGTGGAACACCAGCTGCCGCAAGTATCCCCTCGACATTCACGCCTACCGGGAGACCGGCATCCCCTTCTATGCGGTGGTGACCAATACCCTGACCGGCAAGGCGGAGTACATCCGGGTCAAGCCGGAGAACATGAACGAGGTGCTGCCCGCCAGCTGCGCCATTCCCCTCGCCTCCCACGAATACCCGGAGGTGCACGGGGTACCGATGACAGATGGCGGGGTGGCCGACTCCATCCCGGTGATCGAGGCCTACCGCCGCGGTGCCCGTCACCTGACGGTGATCCTCTCCGAGCCCCTTGGCTATCGGCTCAAGCCGATGCCCTTCCCCTGGATGATCCGTACCCTGCTCAAGACCCGTCCCGCGCTGGCACAGGCGCTGGAGCAGCGGGATCGCAGCTACAACGAGGCGCTCGATTTTATCGCCAATCCGCCGGAGGACTGCCAGATCGAGGTGATCGCCCCGGCCGACTACTTCCCCGTTTCCCGTTTCACCCGCGATATCAACAAGCTGGAGATGGGATACGTGATGGGCAAGTGCGCAGGCTATCAGGCCGCCCTGCTCAATTGACAAGGGTTTTACAGGCATGACCCGACCTGCCGCGACGCACGCGCCGCCAACACAATAACAATCGGGTCAGTTGAGCAACATGAGTCATAAAAACAGACCGTGGCGAGGCAAGCGCGGCCAGAACCGGTGCCAGACATCCTGACCGGCCCGCTCCTCATCCCTATGCCAGGGCATCTCACCCTCACACAAGGTGTTTATTTATGTCGTTTCTTCTCACCCATCCCGCGCTGGCGCAGCTGTTCGAGCGGCTGCTGCCCGATTACCGGATCATGGCGCCCGCGGCCGAATATCGGGGCGGCCGCTTCTCCGACACCGACAACGTCACCTACCACAGCATCCGCCATCCGGCCGAGCTGGTGTGGCAGGAGAAGTCCCACTTCTCCCCGAAAGAGGTGGTGCTCCCCATCACCCAGACCCTGTTCCACTTCGACAATCTGGAGCTGCGCGAATCAAAGGTGGAGGCCAAGCCCACCCTGCTGTTCTTGCGCAGCTGTGATATCCACGCTCTGCGCAGGCTGGATCAGGTCTACCTGAAAAATGGCCAGAACAGCGACGTCTACTACGCCCGGCTGCGCAGCAAGCTCAAGCTGGTGCTGCTGGAGTGCCGCGAGAGCTTCGAGAACTGCTTCTGCGTCTCCATGGGCAGCAACGAGACCCAGGACTACGCCGCCGCCATTCGTCTGAGCGATGAGGGTGCCCGTATCGAGGTGAAGGATCCCGAGCTGCTCGGCTACTTTGCCGAACTGGGTGAATCCGACGACTTCACCCCGGAATTTGTCCAGAGCAACCCGGTCAAGGTACGCACCCCGGACAGCGTCTGTGACGACCCCCAGCGGATCCGCCAGATCCTCACCGCCCATCCGGTCTGGGCCGAGTACGACAGCCGCTGCATCGGTTGCGGCCGCTGTACCACCTCCTGCCCGACCTGCAGCTGCTACAGCGTGCATGACCTCACCTATGCGGAGAACCCCAAGCAGGGCGAGCGCCGTCGTCAGTGGGCCAGCTGCATGGTGGATGGCTTCAGCGACATGGCCGGTGGCCACGGTTTTCGCGCCAAGCATGGCGAGCGCCTGCGTTATCGCGCCCTGCACAAGGTCAACGACTACAAGGCCCGTCAGGGAGAGGAGCACATGTGCGTCGGCTGTGGCCGCTGCGACGATCGCTGCCCTCACTACATCTCCTTTAGCAACATCATCAACAAGATGACCGATGTGGTCGAACAGACCATCTCAGCCGACAACGCGCAGGGGGCGAACTGATATGTGCCAGTGCCAGCAAACCGCAACAGCAGAACAACAGCAGGAAGCAGTCGAAAACCGCCTGCTGCCCAAGGCCTACACCATTCTGGCCATCGAGCGTCACACCGAGCTTGAGTGGAACTTTCGGGTCTCCCGCGACTTTGATGTCCACTACGGCCAGTTTGTGGAGATCTCCCTGCCCACCGTCGGCGAGGCGCCCATCTCGGTCTCCGACTATGGCGATGGATATGTGGACCTGTTGATCCGCAAGGTCGGCAAGGTGACCGATGCGCTGTTTGCCCTCGATGTGGGCGACAAGGTGTGGATGCGCGGCGTCCACGGCAACGGCTATCCGCTGGAGACCTACCGCAACCAGCACCTCATCGTGGTGGCGGGCGGTACCGGCGTCGCGCCGGTCAAGGGGCTGCTGCGCCGCTTCAGCAAACATCCGGAAGAGGTGAAATCCCTCGACATGATCCTCGGCTTCAAGAACGAGCAGGCGGTGCTTTATCGCCACGAGATGCCGCTCTGGGCCGAGCAGCAGAACCTCATCGTCACCCTGGATGAGGGTAAGGAGAGCGAGCAGTTTCGCATCGGCCGGGTCACCGACTACATCGACCAGCTGGATCTCGCTGACAAGGAGGATATCCAGGTGATCGTGGTCGGCCCCCCCATCATGATCCGCTTCGTGGTGCTCGCCTTCCTCGAGCGGGGCATCCCCAAGGATCGCATCTGGGTCGACTACGAACGCCGCATGGCCTGCGCCGTGGGCAAATGCGGCCACTGCCGGATGGGCGACACCTATATCTGCGTGGATGGACCGGTCTTTCGTTTTGACCAGGCCCAGCATCTGATCGACTGAGGGAGAACACCATGAGTCTCGATATCGACATCATCAAGGCCCGCGCCAAGAACGAATACCGCCTCTCAAAGGTTCGCGGCGAAGCGATGATCAGCGTACGCATTCCCGGCGGGATCATGCCCGCCCACCTGCTGGCGGTGGCCCAGCAGATCGCCGAACAGTATGGCAACGGCCTGATCCACCTCACCACCCGCCAGAAGCTGGCGATGCCCGGCATCAAGTATCAGGACATGGACAAGGTCAACGCCGCCCTCGAGCCCTTTATCAAGGAGATCGAGGTGGAGACCTGCGGTATCGAGGTAGAGGACACCACAGCCGGTTACCAGACCATCGGCGGGCGCAATATCGTCGCCTGTCAGGGCAATACCATCTGCCAGAAGGGCAATATCGACTGCACCGGGCTGGCCCAGCGGATGGAGAAGCACCTCTACCCCAACCCCTATCACCTCAAGATGGTGATCGCCGGCTGTCCCAACGACTGCGCCAAGGCCAACATGGCCGACTTCGGCATCCTCGGCATCGCCAAGATCCACTTCAATGCCGAGCGCTGCATCGGCTGCGGCGCCTGCGTCAAGGCGTGCAGCCACCACGCGGTGGATTGCCTCGCCATCAAACATGGCAAGGCGGTCAAGGAGGAGAGCAAGTGCATCGGCTGTGGCGAGTGCGTGCTGGCCTGCCCGACCCTGGCCTGGCAGCGGGATCCCAAGCAGCTCTACATGGTCAAGCTGGGGGGACGCACCAGCAAGAAGACCCCCCGTACCGGCAAGCTTTTCCTCAACTGGGTGACCGAAGATGTGCTGCACGCGGTGATCAAGAACCTGTTCGAGTTCGAGGCCGAGATGCTGGATGGCAAACCCATCTATCTGCACATGGGTCACCTTATCGACCGGGCCGGTTATCACAAGTTCAAGGAGCGGGTGCTGCGCGGCGTCACCCTCAACCCGGAAGCCATGGTCGCTGACCGCATCTTCTGGGCCGAAGATCAGTACGTCGCCAACATGCACGTCAAAGCGGTGCAATAGGAAAAACCTCGTTTGGGGAAGCGTGATCAAGTGGCCGACACCGGTGGGGATCTGTCGTTGGCCCGGGCGTAGATCACCCTTCCCCTTTTTTATTCCCGTCGGGGGATCTTTCCCCCGACCATCCGGGGTGCGTCACGGCGCACCCTGCTATCTCGCCCGGCGCGGCATTGCGAGCGGGCCAGCATCCGGAGCCCGTTATGGACTTTCTCCCTCTCTTCTGTCAGCTGCAACACAAGCCGGTGCTTATCGTCGGTGGTGGCGAAGTCGCGGTGCGCAAGGCGCGCCTGCTGCTCGATGCCAAAGCCCGGGTGACCATCAATGCACCCCATCTCGACCCCCAGCTGATGAGCTGGACCGAGCAGGGAGTGCTGACCGTCTGCGCCGCCGACTTTCACCCAGAGCTGCTCGATGGCAAATGGCTGGTGATCGCCGCCACCAACCAGCCCGAGGTCAACCAGCAGGTTTTCAACGAAGCAAATCGGCGCCAAATCTTCTGCAACGTGGTGGACTCTCCGGCCCACTGCAGCGCCATCATGCCCGCCATCATCGACCGCTCGCCGCTGATGGTGGCCATCTCCAGCGCAGGTTCGGCGCCGGTGCTGAGCCGCCAGCTGCGGGAAAAGCTCGAGGCCATGTTGCCGCAGCACCTCGGCCAGCTCGCGGCGCTGGCGGGCAAGCTGCGCGAGCGGGTCAAGGCCATACCGGACAAGCTGGCTCGCCGCCGCTTCTGGGAGCGGCTCTTTAGCCATGAGCGACTGGCATGCCAGCTGGCCCGCGGCCAACAACAGGCTGCCGAGCAGAGCGTTGCCGAGCTGCTCGATGAGCAACCGCAGAGCAAGGGAAGCGTCACCCTGGTGGGCGCCGGCCCCGGCGATGCGGGGCTGCTTACCCTGAGCGGTCTGCAACAGCTGCAACAGGCGGATGTGGTGGTCTATGACCGGCTGGTGTCGCAGGAGGTGCTGGCACTGGTGCGCCGGGATGCCGAGCGGATCTTTGTCGGCAAGGAGTCGGGTCGCCACTGCGTGCCCCAGCAGGCGATCAACCAGCTGTTGCTGGAGCAGGCTCGCTTGGGCAAACAGGTGGTCAGGCTCAAGGGGGGCGATCCCTTTATCTTTGGCCGGGGCGGCGAAGAGCTGGAGACCCTGGCCGAGGCGGGCATCCCCTTCTCGGTGGTGCCGGGCATCACGGCAGCATCGGGCTGCGCCGCTTACAGCGGCATTCCCCTCACCCACCGCGATCACGCCC
>NZ_CAWLMI010000052.1:0-33887 GCF_963862045.1 Aeromonas sp. 159
AGGGGATGACCGAGTCGGGCGGCCGCCGCATCAAGCGCAGCGTCAATATCGACATGACCAGCGTGCGTTTTCTGACGGCCGAGGAGCAGTTGCAGCTCAAGCAGGCCCAACTGCTGGCACCCTATCTGAGCCGCAAGGAGCAGGAGCTGAGTGCCTACAATCAGCAGCTGAGCGATGCCCTGAGCTGCCCCATCAACGGTCGTCACCTCACCAACCTCGGCACCCTGCGCGCCTATCTGGATGCCTACCTGCGCGCCCACCCCGGCATTCGCAAGGACATGACCCTGATGGTGCGCCAGCTGGCGCCCACGTCAGACGGTTTGCCGCTGGAAATTTACTGCTTCACCGCGACTACCGCATGGGCCGATTACGAAGGGATCCAGGCCGATATTTTCGACCATATCTTCGCCATCATTGAGCAATTTCATCTGCGGTTGCATCAATCTCCCACAGGTTACGATATGCGTGCCTGGCAACGGGGATAAACAGGGAAACCGGACGGGTCGGGGACGCGGAAAAAACCGCATATTAATCATCGACCCGTCGCCACTTGTCAGTTGAAATTTGCCGTGCAGAGGAGAAAAATGGCGGCCTTCTCTTCGCGCCCCTGATCCCCTCTTGATCAGCTGCCAGCCCAGAGACGTCACTTCAAGTCATCATCATGGGAAAGTTATGAAGCTCCTTCGCAATAGTGTGGCAACACTCTGCTACAGCCTGCTGCTGACCGCTGCGCCGGTTTTCGCTGTTGAATATGCTCTGCCTGCGGCCAACAGCCGTCTGGTAGGGGAAAATCTGGAATACGTGGTTCCGGCCGAAGAGAATGGCCAGCCGCTGGAGGCCATTGCGGCCAAATTCCAGCTGGGGCTCACCAACATGACCGAAGCCAACCCCGATGCGGATCCCCTGCTGGTACAGACCGGCGAGAAGCTGGTGATCCCCCAGCAACTGATCCTGCCGGATGCACCCCGTGAAGGGATCGTGCTGAACGTGGCCGAGATGCGCCTCTACTACTACCCCAAGGGTAAAAAAGTGGTGGAAGTGCTGCCCATCGGCATCGGCCAGCTCGGCACCGATACCCCGGAAAACTGGGTGACCAGTGTGCAGCGCAAGAAAGCGGGCCCGACTTGGACCCCGACCGCCAAGATGCATGCCGAATATGCCGCCCGTGGCGAGAGCCTGCCTGCGGTATGGCCGGCCGGCCCAGACAACCCCATGGGTCTGTTTGCCCTCTACATCGGCAAGATGTACGCCATCCACGGTACCAACGCCAACTTCGGCATCGGCCTGCGGGTGAGCCACGGTTGCGTGCGTCTGCGCAACGACGACATCGCCTACCTGTTCAAGCAGGTACCGGTCGGTACCCGCGTCCAGTTCGTCAACCAGCCGATCAAGGCCTCTCTCGAGCCCAACGGTGTCCGCTATCTGGAAGTGCATCAGCCGCTGTCGCGCAGCGAAGAGGAGTTCAACTCCAAGCTGCCGGCACCGCTGCCGATGACTCCGGCGGTGACCCGCTTCATTGCCCACGCCGACAGCGACTCCCAACTGGTGAAGCAGGCGCTGGAGCAGCGCAACGGCATGCCGATGGCGATCAACCGCTAAGGGCAAATCCCCGTCATGACAAAGGGCGAACAGCATGCTGTTCGCCCTTTTTGTTTCTGCTGTGCTGACTCAGCTTCGCAGCAGATTTGCCTGCAGCTCGCTGCCGAGCTGATCGAGCAGCTGATAGCGCGCCTTGTAGCTGGCCCGCTTGCGGGAGGGGATCTCCTCCAGCGTCTTGCGGGGCACCTCCAGCGGCAGGCTCATCCAGAGTTCATCCTGCACGCAACCCTGATGCTCCTGCCACAAGCCGTCGAGGTCGAACTTGACCCGATCGGCGGTGCGCTTGCTGCTCTGATAGACGTGGCTTTGGGTGCGGATCCCGAGCAGGCTTTTGCACGCTAATCCTCGGGCCAGCTCGGCAGCCATATAGACCAGCAGGGACATGGGGCGCAGCCCGCCGCACGCCTTGGTGACCAGCTTGATCTCCTCGCTCTGCCCCTTGCCGCCCTGCAGCGAGCAGATCTCGAGGGTCGGGTTCGGCGCGGGGCGCAGATTGAGGGCCATGTAATAGAGCGCCGCGTCACCCAGCTTGAGGGTCAGGCTCATCTCCCCCTCTTTGCCCATGTGGGTTTGGTAATCCAGTTGCAGGGTGAGGGGGGCCGTCAGCTTGTCGCTCTGCCACTGGGCCAGCAGCAGGCCGCGCCCGCTGTAGATTGCCAGTTGTTGCGCCTTGGGCAGCTGACGTGCCAATTGCTGGTAGTGGCCGCTGATAAGTCCCGCTCGCAGGCGCTTGCGGAGCCCCTTGTGGCGATAGGGGTGGATCGGCTTTTCCAGAATATCGGGGAAGCGGCTGATCGCCTGCGCCAGCAGCGGTTGCTCCTGCTGCTGGCGATAGAGGGCGCGGGCGCCGGGATTGAGCCAGAGACGCCCCACATACTTGGCCCGTCGGATGAGATGACCCGACTCCTCCACCGGGTGAAGGCGGCGGGCGAGGGTTCGCAGGTGTGACAGATGAGATGACATGGTGCCGACCTCTGACTGGTGTGATGAGACAGGGCGGGGAGTGTAGGAGCGGGGCGCTGGCTTGTAAAAAAATGGATAGTAACAAAATGTGAAAACATAACGCTCAGTAGCGGCGGGCGCTGCGAGATGATCATCACGGCAACGGCAGGAAATCTGGCACCATCCTCTTGATGTGGCAGATGATTTGATGCGCAAAGGTTTTTATTGTGTTTTGTGTTTGTTAAAAGTGGTTGAGCTGGCGCGAACGGCTGATTAAGCTAGGCCGGTTTTTTAGGGATGAGCCCGTCACCAGAGCGGGCAGAAAATGACACAAAACGGAGTTTTGCATGACAGCTAGCACACCCATGTTAATCACCTTCCTGGTGTATATCCTCGGGATGGTGTTGATCGGCTTCGTCGCCTATCGCGCCACCCGCAACTTTGATGACTACATTCTGGGCGGCCGCCGGATGGGGAGCTGGGTGACCGCCCTCTCCGCCGGCGCCTCCGACATGAGCGGCTGGCTGCTGATGGGGCTGCCCGGCGCCGTCTTCGTCAGCGGCATCTCCGAGAGCTGGATCGCCATCGGTCTGGTGATCGGCGCCTACCTCAACTGGCGCTGGGTAGCGGGTCGCCTGCGGGTGCATACCGAGAAGAACCGCAACGCCCTGACCCTGCCGGACTATTTCACCTATCGCTTTGAAGATCACAGCAAGGTGCTGCGCATCCTCTCGGCGCTGGTGATCCTGCTCTTCTTCACCATCTATTGCGCCTCCGGCGTGGTGGCCGGTGCCCGTCTGTTCGAAAGCACCTTCGGCATGGATTACAACACCGCCCTCTGGGTCGGTGCAGCAGCCACCATCACCTACACCTTCTTCGGCGGCTTCCTCGCGGTGAGTTGGACCGACACGGTGCAGGCAACCCTGATGATCTTCGCCCTGATCCTGACCCCGGTCTTCGTCATCATCGCCGTCGGCGGGGTGGACAGCGCCATGATCGAGGTGGCTGCCAAGAGCGCCACCAACCTCGACATGTTCAAGAATCTGGATGTAATCGCCATTGTCTCGCTGATGGCCTGGGGCCTTGGCTACTTCGGTCAGCCCCACATTCTGGCCCGTTTCATGGCAGCGGACTCCCACCACTCCATGGCCAATGCCCGCCGTATCAGCATGACCTGGATGGTGTTCTGCCTCGCAGGCGCGGTGGCCATCGGCTTCTTCGGGCTGGCCTACTTCGCCCGCTTCCCGGAAGTGGCGGCTGGAGTGACCGGCAACCCGGAGCGGGTCTTTATCGAGCTCTCCAAGATCCTGTTCAACCCCTGGATCGCCGGGGTGCTGCTCTCCGCCATTCTGGCGGCGGTAATGAGCACGCTAAGTTGTCAATTACTGGTCTGCTCCAGCGCCATTACCGAGGATCTCTACAAGCCCTTCCTGCGCAAGAACGCCTCCCAGCGTGAGCTGGTGTGGGTGGGGCGCCTGATGGTGCTGCTGATCGCGGTGATTGCCATCGCCGTTGCCATGAATCCGGAAAACCGGGTACTGGGGCTGGTGAGCTACGCCTGGGCCGGTTTCGGTGCCGCCTTTGGTCCCGTGGTGCTGCTCTCGGTGCTGTGGCCGAGAATGACCCGCAACGGCGCGCTGGCGGGCATGCTGGTCGGTGCCATCACCGTCATCGTCTGGAAGCAGTTCGGCTGGCTGGGGCTCTACGAGATCATCCCGGGCTTCCTGTTCGCGCTGCTGGCCATCGTGGTGGGCAGTCTGCTGGGCGAAGCGCCCTCAAAAGCGATGCTGGAGCGTTTTCGCGATGCCGAGGAGGAGTACAACACTCCGGCCGAGAGCGCGGGAGAACCAGTCGTGGTGAACTGATCCCCCTTACCGCTTTCTGATTGAGAGCCCCGCCCCCGGACAAGGAGCGCCCTGGTTGGCCATCCTTGCACCGGTTTGGCGGGGCTTTGTGCTATCTGATTCACTCTTGGGCACTTTTTTATGTTCGGCCAGTGGCTCCCGGGTGCTCGCTTTCTTTTGTCTTGGCACCGAATATGGGACACTAGGCCGCCTGAAGGAGACCTAGTGCATGCGGCTATTCACCCTGATCCTGATCCTCCTGCTGGGGGGACTGCAATATGACCTCTGGCTGGGGAAGAACGGGCTATCCGATTATCAGAACCTGTCGGAGGCCATCTCGCAGCAACAGCGGGACAACCAGACTCTCAAGGATCGTAACGACCTCATTTACCGCGAGATAGATGATCTCACCTCTGGCCTTGAGGCCATCGAGGAGTTGTCGCGCAACGATCTGGGTTACATCAAGCAGGGGGAGACCTTCTACCGGATCATCCCCAAAGAGAAAGACAAAGAGACAGCGCCGGACGATGAGCCCTACGATGACTGATGCCAGCCGGGTATCCGGCCTGACGGCGATCGTCCCTGCCGCCGGTATCGGCAGCCGAATGGGGGCCGATTGCCCCAAGCAGTACCTGCAACTGGCGGGTAAAACCATTCTCGAACATACCCTGGAGCGGCTGCTCTCCCACCCGGCCATCGCCCAGGTGATCGTGGCGCTGGCGCCCCATGACCGCTGGTTCGAGGCCCTGCCCGTGGCGGCCGACCCGCGCATTGTGCGGGTAGAGGGAGGCGCCGAGCGCGCCTTTTCCGTCCTCAATGGTCTCCATGTGGCGCAAGGGGAGTGGGTGCTGGTGCACGATGCGGCCCGTCCCTGTCTGACTCACGGCGATCTCGAGGCGCTGATTGCCGTGGCCATGAACTGCGGCGGTGCCATTCTCGGCAGTCGGGTGCGCGATACCATGAAACGCTCCGATGGGGAGGGCAATATCATCGCCACCGTCGAGCGCGAGCAGCTCTGGCATGCCCTGACGCCGCAGATGTTCCCGACCCGTGCCCTGAAGCGGGCGCTCGAAGAGGGGCTGCTGCTGGGCGCCACCATCACCGACGAGGCCTCCGCCATGGAGCGGGCCGGATTCGCGGTGCGGATGGTGGAGGGGCGCGCCGACAATATCAAAGTGACCCGGCCGGAAGACTTGTCGCTGGCGGGGCTGTTTTTAAGCCAGCAGGCATAAGCCCCTCAGTCAGAACAGACCGTTCAGAGCAGAGTGTCTCGAACAAACAGGCCCGAACAAGGAGTTAGCATGATCCGGATTGGACATGGTGTGGACGTACACAAAATTGATGGGGTTGGTTTCAGCATGTTGGGAGGTTGCCGCTGATGATTCGCATTGGTCATGGTTTTGATGTCCATAAATTTGGTGGTGTTGGCCCCTGCATGCTGGGTGGCGTGCCGGTTCCCTACGAGCAGGGGCTGGTTGCCCACTCCGACGGCGATGTGGTGCTGCACGCGGTAAGCGATGCCCTGTTGGGGGCTATCGGTGCCGGTGACATCGGTCGCCACTTCCCCGATACCGCTGCCGAGTTCAAGGGGATCGACAGTCGCATTCTGCTGCGTGATGTCTTTGCCCGGGTACAGAAGGCGGGTTATGCCATCGGCAACCTGGATGTGACCATCATCGCCCAAGCCCCCAAAATGGCCCCCCATATCGACGCCATGTGCGCCGTGCTGGCCGCCGATCTGCAATGTGATTTGAACCGGGTGAACGTCAAGGCGACCACCACCGAACAGCTTGGGTTTACGGGGCGCAAGGAAGGGATCGCCACCGAAGCCGTCGTCCTACTGGTGAAACAATAATGCTGGAACAACTTGCCTATCTGCACGGGGCGCCCACTGCCCGCGGTATCCTCAAGGCCGAGGCCGCCGACTTCGTGGTCAATGAAGATCTCGGCTTCGATCCTTGCGGTGAAGGGGAGCACATCTTCGTCCGGGTGCGCAAAACCGGCGAGAACACCGCCTGGGTGGCGGGTCTGCTGGCCGATGCGGCCGGGGTCAACCGCAATGCGGTGACCTGGGCGGGCCTGAAGGATCGCCACGCGGTGACCGAGCAGTGGTTCGGCATTCACCTGCCGGGCAAGGCCGAACCGGACTTGTCGGTTATCGAGAGCGACAGCATCCAGATCCTGCAAGCCAGGCGTCACAACCGCAAATTGCGGGTCGGCTACCTCAAGGGCAACCACTTCACCCTGCGTCTCACCGGTCTGGAACAGGCCGACGGGCTGGAAGCGCGCCTGCAGGCCATCGCCACTCAGGGTGTACCCAATTACTATGGTGAGCAGCGTTTTGGCCGCGATGGCAACAACCTGGAAGCGGCCAAGGCGATGTTTGCCGGCAAGCGGATCAAGGATCGCAACAAGCGTTCCCTCTACCTCTCTGCCGCCCGCAGCATGCTGTTCAACGCCATTGTCAGCGCCCGTATCGGGCAGGGGCTGGCTCATCAGCTGCTGGCCGGTGATTGCGTGATGCTCAAGGGCAGCCACTCCATCTTCAGCGAAGAGAGCGTGACCCCCGAGCTGGAAGCGCGTCTTGCCTCCGGCGACGTGCAGCTCACCGCGCCCCAGTGGGGCCGTGGCCGTCTGGCCAGTCAGGGCGCCGCTGCCGAGTTCGAACAGGCTGTGTTGGCTCCCTACAGCGATTGGTGTGACGGGCTGGAGAAGGCAGGGTTGGATCAGGACAGGCGTCCCCTGCTGCTCAAGCCGGAGCAGATGAGCTGGCAGCTGGACGGCGAGGCGCTGACCCTCTCCTTCTTCCTGCCGGCGGGCGCGTTTGCCACCAGCGTGGTGCGCGAGTTAATGCAGGCCGAAGAGGCCGATCACGGTTTCAGGAATCAGACCGATGCGAATTCTGGTCAGTAATGATGATGGTGTGCATGCTGAGGGGATTCGTGCCCTCAGCGAGGCGCTGCGCGCCTGCGGCGAGGTCATTGTGGTGGCGCCGGATCGTAACCGCAGCGGCGCGAGTCACTCCCTGACGCTGGAAGTACCGCTGCGGGTTACCCGCATTGCAGAAAACGGCTTTAATGGGGGCGAGAGCTATGCGGTGAAGGGGACGCCGACGGACTGCGTGCATCTGGCGGTCAACGAGCTGGTGCGTCCTGAACCCGACATGGTGGTGGCCGGCATCAACCACGGCGCCAACCTGGGGGATGATGTCATCTACTCGGGCACGGTCGCCGCGGCCACCGAGGGGCGCCATCTTGGCTACCCCTCCATCGCCATCTCGCTGGTAGGCAAGACCCACTTCGCCACGGCGGCCCACTATGCGGCCCTGCTGGTGAAGGGGCTGATGAAACACCCCCTGCCTGCCGATCAGATCCTCAACGTCAACGTGCCGGACTTGCCCCTCGAGCAGATCAAGGGGATCAAGACCACCCGCCTTGGCAACCGCCACCGGGCGGAGTCGGTGATCTGCACCGAGGATCCCCGTGGCCAGCCCATCTACTGGATCGGTCCCCCCGGTAGCCAGCAGGATGCCGGTGAGGGTACCGATTTTGCTGCCATCGAGCAGGGCTATGTCTCGATTACCCCCCTGACCATCGATATGACTGCCTACGACAGTCTCGCCGGTCTGGGGGCCTGGTTAGATCTGCAGGGATGAGGGTGGTGTGATAGTACAGCGCCTGTTAAATCAGCTCATTGCGCAGGATATTCGCGATTTTCGCGTGCTGGCGACCATCGCGAAAGTGCCGCGCCAGTTGTTCGTGGACGAGGCCATGGCGCACAAGGCGTGGGACAACACCGCCCTGCCCATTGGCCACGGCCAGACCATTTCGCAGCCCTATATGGTGGCGCGAATGACCGAGTTGCTGATGCAAAACAATCCGGCCCATGTGCTGGAGATTGGCACTGGCTCGGGCTACCAGACGGCGATCCTCGCCCATCTGGTGGAGCATGTTTATACCGTGGAGCGGATCAAGTCGCTGCAGTTCCAGGCCAGACGCCGACTGCGCCAGCTCGATCTGCACAATGTCTCGGCCAAGCACGGCAACGGCTGGCTGGGGTGGCCCAACAAGGGGCCTTATGACGCCATTCTGGTGACGGCCGCGGCGAGCGAGATCCCGACGGCACTGACCGATCAGCTGGCCGAAGGGGGCCGACTGGTGTTGCCCGTGGGCGATAGCCAGCAAACCCTGCAACTGATCGAACGATCCGGATCCCAGCTGACCAGCCGTATTCTGGAGCCGGTACGTTTTGTTCCCCTGATTGACGGAGATGTTGAGTGAAGTTGTTTTCCCGTTTGTACGTACTGGTGATGCAGTGGGCTCGCCACAAGCATGCCCCCTGGTATCTCTCCATCACCGCTTTCATCGAGTCGGTATTCTGGCCGATCCCGGTGGACGTGATGCTGGCACCGATGGCGCTCGCCAAGCCCCACAAGGCGTGGCACTACGCCACGCTGGCTACCGTCTTCTCTGTGCTGGGCGCCCTGTTTGGCTATGCCCTTGGCTATGCGCTATGGGATCCGGTCGTGCTGCCACTGGTGGAGTCTGTGGGTTATCAGGACAAGATCGAAATCGCTCGCAACTGGTTTGAGCAGTGGGGGATCTGGGTCATTTTCATTGCCAGCTTCACCCCTATCCCCTACAAGGTGTTTACCGTGACGGCAGGGTTGTTGCAAATGGCTCTGCTGCCCTTCATCATCACCTCCCTCATCGGTCGTGGCATGCGCTTTTTCCTGGTTGCGGGCCTGATGCGTTGGGGTGGCGAGAAAATGGAACGCAAACTGATGCACTACGTAGATGTGCTCGGTTGGCTCTGTATTGGTCTGGCCGTGGTGGCCTATTTCTGGTTTAGTCGTTAAGGATCCATTATGCGTTCGCGTATTTGGCAAGGAAGCAGTGTCGTGGTGTTGTCATGGCTGCTGCTTGCCTGCTCCTCCAGTAAAAATGCAGCTCCGGTAGATGGTGTTGATGAGGGGCAGTTTGTCTCGACCATTCCGGCTCGCCAAAGCGGTGCCCAGGTCAGCGCCCCCATTCAGGGCGGCAGCTATGTGGTGAAGCGGGGCGATACCCTCTACTCCATCGCCTTCAACTCCGGCAACGACGTGCCGTCGCTGGCCAGCCTCAACAACATCAGCCCGCCCTACAACATCTATCCGGGGCAGCGTCTGCGACTCGATGGTTCCAGCGCCAGTGTTGGCAGCAGCCGCAGTGCCGGTACCTATGAGGTGCGCCGCGGCGATACCCTGAGCAGCATCGGCCGCCAGTTCGGCATGACGCCGCAGGCGCTGGCCCAGAGCAACAACCTGAGCGCCCCCTATGCGCTGCAACCGGGTCAGGTGCTCAATGTCCAGACCGCAGGCGGCGGTTCGACCCAGATGGTGGCTGCGACTCGTCCGGCAACCGTGACGCCGGTGGCCGTGAGCCGTCCGAGCAGCGGTCCGCGTCCGTTGGCCGAGCCGAGTGGATCTGGTCAGACCACGCCATTCATCTCTCAGAAATCCGTTGCTCCGGCAGCACCGAAGGAATACGCTCAGGTCAAAGAACAAAAAACAAACAACCCCCAGTCGAGACTTGCTTGGCACTGGCCCGCAAAAGGCCGGATTGTCGAGGGGTTCTCTGTTGCAGAACAGGGTAACAAGGGGATCGACATAGCCGGCCAGAAGGGGCAACCCGTCTACGCCGCCAGCAGCGGTAAAGTGGTATACGCTGGCAGTGCTTTAAGGGGGTACGGCAAGCTGATTATCCTCAAGCATGATGATGACTATCTCTCCGCTTACGCACACAACGACGAGTTGCGGGTGAAGGAAGGGGACAGCGTCAAGGGGGGCTCGGTCATTGCCAACATGGGTAGCACGGACGCGCCGGATGTGCGATTGCATTTCGAGATCCGGTACAGAGGCAAGTCGATCAATCCGATGAGCTATTTGCCAAAGCGTTAACCCCAGAGAGACCGTCTTACTCTGGTAACGTCAGGGAGACACACCATGAGCCAAGAACAACTGGTAATGCAGGATGCAGAGTTAGAGTTTGACGCTGAACCCGAATCTCACGAGGTAGAAGAGTTGCAGGAGGTAGCCGCCGAGGCGGACGAGACTATCTCCGATGAGTTGCTGGCACCGGAACTGAACAAGGTGATGGATGCCACGCAACTCTATCTGGGGGAGATAGGTTTATCCCCGCTGCTCACTGCCGAAGAGGAAGTCTATTACGCCCGTCGTGCCTTGCGGGGGGACAAAGCCGCCCGCAAGCGCATGATCGAGTCCAACCTGCGACTGGTGGTGAAAATCGCCCGTCGTTACAACAACCGCGGCCTGGTGCTGCTGGATCTTATCGAAGAGGGCAACCTCGGTCTTATCCGCGCGGTCGAGAAGTTTGACCCCGAGCGCGGCTTCCGTTTCTCTACCTATGCTACCTGGTGGATTCGCCAGACCATAGAGCGGGCCATCATGAACCAGACCCGCACCATCCGTCTGCCCATTCATGTGGTCAAAGAGTTAAACGTTTACCTGCGCACCGCGCGCGAACTCTCTCACCGTCTCGATCATGAACCGACCGCCGAGGATATCGCCTTCGCGCTGGATCGTTCGGTGGACGACGTGAACCGCATGCTCAAGCTCAACGAGAAGATCACCTCGGTGGACACCCCCATCGGTGGCGATCGCGACAAGGCGCTGCTGGATGTGCTCTCCGACGAGCGTGGCATGGGGCCTGAGCTGGAGTCACAGGAAGATGATATGCGCAGCAGCATTGTCCACTGGCTGGAGGAGCTCAATCCCAAGCAGCGGGAAGTGCTGGCCCGTCGTTTTGGTCTGCTGGGCTACGAGCCTGCCACCCTTGAGGATGTGGGAGCCGAGATTGGCCTGACCCGCGAGCGGGTACGTCAGATCCAGGTCGAGGGGCTGCGCCGTCTGCGGGAGATCTTGCTGAGCCAGGGGCTCTCCATCGAGGCGCTGTTTCGTACCAATTAAGCATCCGCACCAACTGATCAGCGCATCAGCCAGATAGCACGAGGGGAGCAACAGCTCCCCTCGTTTTTTATTGCCTGTGGTCTGGCGATGGCTTCGTGGTTATACCAGCTCGGCCAGCATGGTGTCGGCGTAGGGCACCAGTGCTTCGCCCTTCTTCACCTTGGCGAGATAGTCCGGGTTGGCGATAAGCGGACGGCCGATGGCCACCAGATCGAAGCGGTTGGCCTCGATGGCTGCGGCGGCGCGCTCGGCGTCGTAGTTGCCCACCCCGACCAGATTGCCCTTGTAGTGGGCGCGCAGATAGTCGGAGGCGCGGCCACCCAGATAATCGAAGGTGAGGTTGTCATCGAAGATGCCGAGGTGGATATAGGCCAGCGGGCGATCGTTCAGCTTGCCCAGCAGATAGTCGAACACGGTGCGATCTTCCGGGCTGCCCGCCAGATGGACATAGGCACCCGGGGAGAGGCGAATACCAACCCGATCACCGCCGATGCGGGCGCTGATAGCATCGACCACTTCCAGCGCGAAGCGGCTCATCTTTTCCGGGCTGCCACCGTAGTTGTCGCTGCGCAGGTTGGTGGAGTGGTGCAGGAACTGGTCGATCAGGTAGCCGTTGGCACCGTGGATCTCCACCCCGTCAAAGCCCGCCTCGATGGCGTTGGCAGCGGCCTGGGCGTAATCCTGCACCAGCTGGGCGATTTCGGCCTCGGTCAGGGCGCGCGGCACCTGATAGGTCAGCTCGCGCATGCGGGGCACAGTGCCCTCGTGCGCCACGGCAGAGGGGGCCAACACTTCAGCCTGATGGAAGAAGGGGTGGGAGAGGCGGCCGACGTGCCACAGCTGGGCGAAGATCTTGCCGCCCTTGGCGTGTACGGCGCTGGTCACTTTCTTCCAGCCATCGATCTGCGCCTGGGTGAAGAGGCCCGGGGTATTGGGGTAGCCCTGCGCGTCGGGGCGGATGATGACGGCCTCTGAAACAATCAGGCCGATGTCGGCGCGGCGGCCGTAATAGGCTGCCATCTGCTCGGTCGGCACCAGACCTGGGCCTGCCATGCAGCGGGTGAGCGGGGCCATCATGAAACGGTTGGCCAGGGTCAGAGTGTCATTGAGTCGATACGGCTGAAACAGGGTATTCATGATAGGTTGTCCTGAACGGGTTATTCTTGAACGTGCATTCAAGACGTTTTTTGCGTCGGGCGCAAGCTTTTTTTGAATGCGCGTTCAAGAAGGTTGGCCCGAGCGGGCGGCTGGGGTAAACTTGCCGCCCTTTCCAGCCACTCTTTATCGGCGGGCCCTGTTGCTCCTTGCCGGTGAACCATTTCCCACGGGAGGAACCATGCGCATAGCCGAGTTTGATCGGGACGAGGTACTGCGAAATGCCATGGAAGCGTTTCGCGCCAAGGGATATGCCAAGACCACCATGCAGGAGCTGGTGGCCGCCACCGGCCTGCACCCGGGCAGCATTTACGGCGCCTTTGGCAACAAGCGCGGCCTGCTGCTGGCGGCGGTGGATCACTATGTCGAGGGTAAACGCACCCTGCGCCGCTCCTTGCTCGACAACCCGAGCCCGCTGGCGGGCCTTGCTGCCTATCTCGATCAGGTGGTGACCGAGGCGCTCTGCGGCACCTGTCTGGTGACCCGCACCATGATGGAGCTGAGCGAACAGGATGAAGAGCTGACCCAGCGGGTCAAGGGGATCTATGGCGAGCTGGAGCAGGATCTGGCCGAGTTGCTGACACAGGCGCAGGCCAAGGGCGAACTGGCACCGGATAGCAATATCCATACCCTCACCGCCTTGCTGCTGATCAACCTGCAAGGGCTGGTCACCTTCGCCCAGTGTCGCCCCGATCGCCCCCTGCTCGACGACGTAGTCGCCCAGCTGATGCGGGCCCTGCGGGCGTAACGCGATACCGCAGAAACAACAGTGGCTCCCTCGGGAGCCACTGTTGTTTGCGGGAGGGTTACCTCGGCCCCACCAGCTCTTTCATCAAATCTTTCAGCCATACCAGCGCGGGTTGCTGGGCATGCACGGGGTGCCAGACGCAGTTGAGGTGATAATCCGGCACGTCTTCGGGCAGCGGCAGGCTTTTCAGCGGCCAGTGGGTGGCGAGCAGCTCGGCTACCATGCTGGGCAGTACCAAGAGGTGATCGCTCTGGCTGACGATGGCAGCGGCGGACATATAGCTCTGGCTGTTGACCGAGATGGTGCGGCTAAAGCCCTGACTCTTCAGATAGCGGTCGAGGCTCGCCTCCGAGGTGCCCAGCGGCGAGTGGAACACATGGGGCATGGCGATAAGCTGCTGCAAGGTGATGCGCTCCATCCACTGGGAGGGGTCATCCTCGGCACCGGCGGGGGCCGATTTGGCAATCGGCAGATCGGCGCGCACCAGTCCGGCCAGCGGTTCGGTGAGCCAGGTCTCTTTGCCCAGATACCCCGGCACCTGCATGTACTCGTCAAAGCCCAGCACCAGATCGATCTCGCCGCTCGCCAGCTCGGCTTCGGGCAGGGTGTCGCGCAGGATGCGGATCTCGATGGTGACCCCCGGCGCTAGCCGTCTGAGCCGCTGAATAAGCGGCGGGATCAGCACGCACTCCACGTAATCTGTGGTGCAGAGCACGAAGCGCCGCTTCGACTGGCTCGGCTCGAACTCCTCTTCCTCGGTGAGCTGCTGCTCCAGCAGCCGCAGCGCCTGTTGCACCCCGAGATGCAGCCGCTGGGCGCGCGAGGTCGGCAGCATCCCCTGCGGGGTGCGTACCAAAAGCGGGTCGCCGAGAAAGGTGCGCAGCCGGTTTAGGGAGTGGCTCATGGCGGGCTGGCTGATAAAGAGCGCCTCGGCGGCGCGGGTGACGCTCCCTTGCGTCATCAGGGCGTCAAACGCGAGCAGCAGATTGAGGTCGAGCTGGTGCAGTTTCATGGGGGGATTATTCGCCGTGTTTATGGGACAATCCATCCTATTCATTTGATGGATGGGGGCGCAACGTCTTAATCTGCGACCCACTCTTATTTTTCCGGGTTCCCGCACCGCATCTGGCGTAAACGGGGGCCTCAATCCATGCAAGGAGCCTTGCGATGAGCATCAAGACCATTAACTCCACGCCGGCCGCCGACGGCTTCACCATGCCCGCCGAGTGGGCGCACCAGCAGGCCGTCTGGATGATCTGGCCGTTTCGCCCGGACAACTGGCGCGTAGCCGGTCGCTTCGCGCAAGAGACCTTCGCCAAGGTGGCCGATGCCATCGGTGGTGCTACCCCGGTCTTTATGGGTGTACCGGCCCAGTTTATGGAGCAGGCCCGCGCCATCATGCCCGCCCACGTCACCTTGGTCGAGATGAACAGCGATGATTGCTGGGCCCGCGATACCGGCCCGACCATCGTCACCAACGCTGCCGGCGAGTGCCGTGGGGTGGATTGGGGCTTCAACGCCTGGGGCGGACACAAGGGTGGTCTCTACTACCCGTGGAATCAGGATGAAGAGGTTGCTGCCCAGATGCTGGCCCAGCACGGCATGGCTCGTTACGACGCGCCGCTGATTCTGGAAGGGGGCTCCATCCATGTCGATGGCGAAGGCACCTGCCTGACCACCGCCGAGTGCCTGCTCAACGAAAACCGCAACCCGCACCTGACCAAAGAGCAGATCGAAGCTCACCTGCGCGACTATCTGGGCGTCACCAGCTTTATCTGGCTGGACGAAGGCGTCTACATGGATGAAACCGACGGCCACATCGACAACATGTGCTGCTTCGTGCGTCCGGGTGAAGTGGCCCTGCACTGGACTGACGACCAGAACGATCCCCAGTACGCCCGCTCCGTGGCCGCCCTCAAGGTGCTGGAAGCGGCGGTCGATGCCAAGGGTCGCAAGCTGAAAGTGTGGAAGCTGCCCCAGCCGGGCCCGCTGTTCTGCACCGAAGAGGAGTCTGCCGGTGTCGAGAGCGGCAGCGGTGTGCCGCGCGAGGCCGAGGGCCGTCTGGCCGGTTCTTACGTGAACTTCCTCATCACCAACGATCGCATCGTCTACCCGCTGCTGGATGCCGCCACCGATGGCGAAGCCCAGCGCATTCTGGAAGAGATCTTCCCGGAGCACACCGTAGTCGGCGTGCCGGCCCGCGAGATCCTGCTGGGCGGTGGCAATATCCACTGCATTACTCAGCAGATCCCTTCCGGCAAATAAGAACCGGTTCCGGTGAGTATTCAAAACCCCACGCCGTGGGGTTTTATCTCTTGATGGTGTGATGGTCGCATGCGCTGATGCGGCGATCATCATGACAAACAGTCACCCTTTTACAGGAGATCCCCATGATCGAAGTGACCGAGGTTTCCATTGCCGAGCTGCGTGCCGCGCTCGAATCAGGCCGCACCACAGCGGTCGAACTGGTCAAGGCCTATCTGGCCCGGATCGAGGCCTACAATGGCCCCGAGACTGCCACCAAGCTCAACGCTTTGGTAGTCCCCAACCCCGATGCACTGAAAGAGGCGCAGGCGTCCGATGCGCGCCGCGCCCGTGGTGAAACTTTGGGGCCGCTCGACGGCATCCCCTACACCGCCAAAGACAGCTATCTGGTCAAGGGGCTGACTGCCGCCTCCGGCAGCCCGGCCTTCAAGGATCTGGTGGCCCAGCGTGATGCCTTTACCGTTGAGCGCCTGCGCGCCGCCGGTGCCATCTGCCTTGGCAAAACCAATATGCCGCCGATGGCCAATGGCGGCATGCAGCGCGGCGTCTATGGCCGTGCCGAGAGCCCCTACAACGCCGACTACCTGACCGCGCCGTTTGCCTCCGGCTCCTCCAACGGCGCTGGTACCGCCACCGCTGCCAGCTTCTCCGCCTTTGGTCTGGCCGAAGAGACCTGGTCGAGCGGCCGTGGCCCGGCCTCCAACAATGGCCTGTGTGCCTACACCCCGTCCCGTGGCGTCATCTCGGTGCGCGGCAACTGGCCGCTGACTCCGACTATGGATGTGGTGGTGCCCTATGCCCGCACCATGAACGATCTGCTGGAAGTGCTCGACGTGGTAGTGGCCGACGATGCCGATACCCGTGGCGATCTGTGGCGCCTGCAGCCCTGGGTGCAGCTGCCCAAGGCCTCTGAAGTGCGTCCGGCTTCCTATCTGGATCTGGCTGCCAAGCCTGATGCCCTCAAGGGCAAGCGCCTCGGCGTGCCGCGCATGTTTATCAACAAGGATGAACTGGTCGGCACCAGCGAAAACCCCGGTATCGGCGGCCCGACCGGTCAGCGCATCCATACCCGCGAGACCGTGATCGCCCTCTGGGAAGATGCGCGCAAGGCGCTGGAAGCCGCTGGCGCCGAAGTCATCGAAGTGGACTTCCCGCTGGTTTCCAACTGCGAAGGGGACCGACCCGGCGCGCCGACCGTGTTCAATCGCGGTATCGTGAGCCCGGAGTTTCTCAACGACGAGCTGTGGGAGCTCTCCGGCTGGGCGTTCGACGACTTCCTGCGTGCCAACGGCGATCCCAAGTTGAACAAGTTGGCCGATGTCGATGGGCCGAAGATCTTCCCCCACGATCCGGGCACCCTGCCGAACCGCGAGGGTGATCTGGCGGCGGGCATGGACGAGTACGTCAATATGGCCAAGCGCGGACTGAAATCCTGGGACGAGATCGCCACAGTGCCGGATGGCCTGCGTGGTCTGGAGAAGACCCGCAAGCTGGATCTGGAGGACTGGATGGACGGGCTCAAGCTCGACGCCGTGCTGTTCCCCACCGTCGCGGACGTCGCCCCGGCTGATGCGGATGTGAATCCGGCCTCTGCCGATATCGCCTGGAGCAACGGCATCTGGGTTGCAAACGGCAACCTCGCTATTCGCCACCTCGGCGTACCGACCGTCACCGTCCCTATGGGGGTGATGGCCGATATCGGTATGCCGGTGGGCCTGACCTTCGCCGGTCGCGCCTATGACGACAACAACCTGCTGCGCTTTGCCTCGGCCTTCGAGTCCACCGGCAGCAAGCGTATGGTGCCGCCGCGCACGCCGCCGTTGGCTTGAGCGTCGCCGCTGGCCTGATAGTTGTTAGATCAGGCACAAAGAGAGAGGGAGGCATTATGCCTCCCTCTTTTTTCGTCCATATTCTGGCTTTGGCCATCACACCCGGATGTTCTGGCCCGCCCCCATTTCGCTTTTTGTCACAGGCGGGGTCTGCTCATCCTGGGACAAGCTGGCCTCCCACTCGTGGGCCTTCTCCAGCAGATCGGCGAGGCTCTCCCTGATCTGCTGCGGACGATAGTTCCCCAACGCGAGCTGGGAGAAAAACGATACCCGCTCGGTGCCGGGATAGATGCCGACCCCGTAGCCATGGCGCAAGGGGGCGAGGGCATGCTCGCCAAAACGCAGGAACAATTCGCGAGACAGGCGCGCGGGAAGATCGCTCGCCGTGGTCACCGAGAGCACCAGCGCCATTTCGTCGGGCTGAGCCACGATATTGACCACAAAGGGGGCGCTCGATTCCTCTGCTGTTCGCTGGATCTCGAACGTGCAGACGCCGTTTTCATCGAAGGCCAGCGGTTCGACCGACAGCTCGGCCACGATTTTCTGATAGATATCCAACACAACACTCCAGTCCGGTTGCCCGGTCGTCTTCGAAGGGGCAGGGCACGATCACAAAGAGACGGCCCGCCACCGAGCGGGCCGTCATCCATATTCATGGCAAGGGTTACACCTTGATATTGAGTGCTCGGCCCTCTTCCAGCTCGAACATCCGGACATCGCTCACCGGATTGTCGTTAAAGCGCACGCTTTTCTTCATCTTGGCGGCGACGTTCTCCCCGTCCGATGAGCCAGTGCGCTCTTCGACCAGCGGTGAGGTCTTGTTGGCGCGGGTGTTTGCCTTGGTCAGGGCGTCCAGCTCGGCGTTGGCTCTTTGCTCAAACAGCTGGACGAAGCTGCGATTGAACTCGGCATTGACCTTGGCGTTGAACGCCTCCGATTCATGGCCCAGCGTATTCAACGCCGAACTGAGTGCCTCACCCGAGAGTGATTCGTGCAGGGAGATCGTCCGCTCGATCACCCGACTGCTCAGCATGCTGAAGATGGCATCTTTACCGTTGATAAAGCTGGAGAAGTGCTGCTGCACAAAGCTCAGGGAGTCCTTATCCAGCGTCTCCAGACCGAGGCGCTTCTTGTTGGCATCTGTGATATCGGCCATGGTCGCCGTTTTGGGGTCGCTACCCGGCTTCAGATATTGGGCCTCGTTCTTGAACTCGCTGACGGGCTGGTTAAAGGCTTGCTGCACAATCTTCTTGACTTGGCCAAGTTCGGTCAGCTGCCGCTGCACCTCGGACTGAATTTGAGTGGCCCGGGTAGTGAGTGCACTCTCCCCCTTGGTGGCGGCGCGGCTAAAGAAATCGACCACCGCATTTTTGATGCGGCCCAGCGTGCTTAAATGGGCCAGGTCCCGTTGTACGGAGACATCCCCACTCTTGCCGATATGAATGGTGTACTCCTTGCCTTCACCCAGATGAAGGGCAAGCTTCTGATTGCTGCCGGGATTGACGTTGGCGAGCTGCAGGCTGTCGATAGCCTTCAACATCACCGGGGTAGCTCCATGAATAGCCATGACCTTGGTTCCTTATCTCACTAACAAGCGATACATCTGGCCTGCATCATACCCGTCAGTGAAAACGCCGTTTATTAGCCATGGTTGCACTATTTTAGTTTGGGGTTGGTCTGCGCTGGCGTGTGTGAGGAGGGCGCAGCTCGTTGTGTCGCCTCGGCTTTGAGTCCAATAGCAGCAAGCGAATGGTGCCGCCACGGACGCCACCGTTGGTTTGATTGTTGTGAGTTAAATATCTCGGGTTCATTCTGAGATAATGAAAAAACCACCCATTATGCGGATGGTTTTTATTTAAATATGTTATTGGTTCGGCATTTCCATCTTATGTTCACCAAAAATTTCCACGCCTGAATATGCTACCTTGGGTAAGTGGACGCTCCACTCGCAATTTTCGTTGTAAGGTTGTTTAATCAGGTTTGCATTTTTGTTTGTTAATACCATTTCATAGTACTTTATACTTGGTTGTCGACCTTCCATCATTTTGATAATCGTATGCCTTATTTCAGCTGAGCATCGGAGACCAAACGTGATTTCCTCTAACATTAGGGGAGAGTCTTGAAGACCAATGTTACTTATCAGTCTGTATTCTTTTTCATATTTCCACGTTCTGCTTTTCTTTAAGAGAATTTCATTTTCTATGATGGCTTGTTCATCTTTATCATTTTTAACAAAGGCATTGTAAAGTGATGATGTTTTTATCACGCCATGCTTGCCATATATCACAGGCTTGATATCAGGAATAGGCTTTCTATTATTGCTATATCCAATACAGATACCTTTATGCTCATCACCATAATGGCTCCACATTAGCATATTTTTCCCATCTTTCGAAAAACAGAAAACACCTCTACTATAATGCTCCCTTAACTCCGAAAGTATATTTGAAGTTAATATTCCATTTTCAGTATCCTCCGGTGTACAGGTATACTCTGGATCGGTTGAGTTATAACTCATTCTATTTAAGTCATCTATTACTATGGATTTTGCCATTTCTTCTAGTAAGGGTTTTATTTTTTCTTCAATGTCTTTACCTCTAATGTTCTTTTCTGCATTTTTAAGTGTTCTAGGAAACTTTAGCCTAGCATATATCTTTCTTAGCTCTTCAATTGAAGAGTTATTCTCAATGGAGAACATTTTGCAGTCAAGTGGGTCATTAAAGGTTGCGGGTGAGGCATAAAATATTTTATCCCAACAAAGAGATTCTATTAGGTTAGTATTCATTGCCCTGTATTTGTAGAAAATCTCTTTCTTCATCACCGTGCCTACACGTTTTAGTGAGTAATTTCATGTATCATAATATGATTTCATATTTGTTTTCTAATCTATTGTCGTGATAGATTGAGCATTGTTTAGTTTGCATGATTGTCTTCACAGTTAGTGCCATGAGTTCGAATAGCGCAGCGTATTCGGATGTTCGCGAAAAGGAGGTCGTTGCCGATTTTTCCGTACGTTCCCCTGACTTCCCCCTGACTTCACCTTCTCTTCACACAGCCTCATTTTCCCCTCACAAATCCCCCGTATCTTCTGCCCACTGCTTAAAAGGCCCGGCTTGCCACAGGGGTGGCGAGGGGGCGGTTGGTTCGAGGGAGCAAGATGATGAAAGGTTGGATGAAGTGCACATTGGCCGGGGCCGTGGTGCTGATGGCGAGTTTCTGGGGTGGCAGCGTGCGGGCGGCGGGGATCTCCCTCAAGCAGGTGAGTGGCCCTGTCTATGTGGTGGAGGACAACTACTACGTCAAAGAGAACTCCATGGTCTATTTCGGGGCCAAGGGGGTGACGGTAGTGGGGGCGACCTGGACGCCGGATACCGCCCGCGAGCTGCACAAGCTCATTAAACGGGTCAGCAGCAAGCCGGTGCTGGAGGTGATCAACACCAACTACCACACCGATCGGGCGGGTGGTAATGCCTACTGGAAGTCCATCGGGGCCAAGGTGGTGGCGACGCGCCAGACCCGGGATCTGATGAAGAGCGACTGGGCCGAGATTGTCGCCTTTACCCGCAAGGGGCTGCCGGAGTACCCGGATCTGCCGCTGGTGCTGCCGAACGTGGTGCACGATGGCGACTTCACCCTGCAAGAGGGCAAGGTGCGTGCCTTTTATGCGGGCCCGGCCCATACGCCGGACGGCATCTTTGTCTACTTCCCCGACGAGCAGGTGCTCTATGGCAACTGCATCCTCAAGGAGAAGCTGGGCAACCTGAGCTTTGCCAATGTGAAGGCCTATCCGCAGACCATCGAGCGACTCAAGGCGATGAAGCTGCCGATCAAGACGGTGATTGGCGGTCACGACTCGCCGCTGCACGGGCCTGAGCTGATTGATCACTATGAAGAGCTGATCAAGGCGGTGCCGCAGTCATAAGGGTTGCGCGACAGACTGGCAGCAAGCCGTGCCATCGCTGCAATCAGCAGTCATAACGGCACACCACAAAACGCCCGCTTTCAGGAAATAAGCGGGGGTTTTGCTGTTGCGGCTTTTTTGGTGGCTGTGAGTGCGTGGTATTAACGCTGTTCAAGGGGAGTGGGCTTTCATAAGATGGCCCTCTCTCTTTTCCCTGAAAGTTATCCATTTTCGTTATGCAATACGCCTCTCTCGCGCGCCTCAAGCAGGCCTTTATCACCGGGATGTGGGCCTCGCTGGTCAGCATCGTTATCGGCTTCGCCTTCAAGGTGTGGCTGGCGCAGTGGGTCGCCAAGGGGGAGCTGGCGCTGTTCAACAGCGTGGTGGATTTGATCTCCCTCTCTTTTATCCTGATGACAGGTTTTCGCTCCTCCATGGTGGTGAGTTACTCCCAGACCAAAAACGATCGGGACATCATCAATATCTTTCGCTACTTCCTCATCGGCATCGTGCTGCTCACCTGGGGGGCGGTGATCCCCTATATCAAGCACGGGCTCCATATCCAGGTGGAGTATCTGCAACTGGTGGGGGTCATCTTCGGGCTGGGGCTCAAGGTCTACTTCACCAACCTGGTCGCCATGTACCGGATGTATGCGCTCTCCAACCGGGTCACCTGGCTGGAGCCGCTGGCCAACGGCCTGTTGTTTATGGCCTGCTATTTCGGGCTCGGGATGGATGCGCTTGCCTCGCTCTTCTACGGGCTGACCTTCTCGTCGCTCGCTATCGCCGGTTATATGTATGTTTCGCGCCGTCGGGCCATCGCCACCAGGCCGCTGGCCAAGGTGGCGCTCGGCCCAGAGATGGTGAGCTATGTGAAAAAGAGCTTCACCGCTTCGCTGGAGGCGGGGGCCAGCATCCTGATGATTTACATCACAGTGCTGCTCACTATCCGCCACTTCAGCATCGACGAGCTGGGGGATTTTCAGGTGGTGGTTCGCCCCATCTTTACCTATATGACCACCTTGTTCGTCTTCCCCATCTACCGCTTTGTGCTGCCTGAGCTGGCGGTCAATCTGCGCAATGGCGATCACCGCCAGATAAGGCTGATCCGGCGCTGGATCTTCCGCCTCTCCGCCATCGTCAGTCTGGCGTTCTTTGGCTTGATACTGCTGGCGGGCAAGCCGCTGGTGTTGCTGTTCTTCCCCGCCGACTACGTGGGGGCGGTGCCGGTGCTGTTCCACTTCTCCATCTTCTTTATCTTTATGATGCTCAACGGCTATCAGCTCGCCTATATCAAGGCTCACGGTCACTTTACCCAGAGTTTGTTGATCCGGTTGGCGGGCATAGTGGCGCTGATTGCGGCCTACTATCTGGTGGCCGAGTTCACCGCCAACGTGGTGGCGATTATCGTGGCGCTGGGGCTTGGCTATATGGTGATGTTTATCCTCTCGACCCTGGCGGAGCGGCAGATTTTGCGATCCCTGCCACTGGTGCTGGCGACCCGCTAGGGTGCTACTCGCCAAGAGCAGGCTCCTGTCAGATAACAAAAAACGCCCGTGCGGGCGTTTTTTTATTGGCGGCGAAGGACCGGCTTAACGCCTGCCCTTGCCACCCTTGTTGCCAGCGAGGGCCTGCTTTCTGGCACGCTGCTTCTGGGCCGCCTTGCTGTTGCGGCGCGGCTCGGGCTCGAAGCGGGTCAGATCCGGTTCAAAGCCGGGGAACCACTGCTGGGGCAAACGGGTGTCGAGCACCGCTTCCACCTTCTCCAGCAGCGGCGCATCTTCCGGGCTGAACAGGGTAATAGCGAGCCCCTTGTTGCCGGCGCGACCGGTGCGACCGATACGGTGGACGTAATCCTCGGCCACAAACGGGAACTCGAGGTTAATCACATAGTTGAGATCGCTGATATCGAGGCCGCGGGCTGCCACGTCGGTGGCGACCAGCGCCTGCAGGGTGCCGGCGCGAAACTCCAGCAGCACTTTTTCTCGCGCGCTCTGCGACAGATCGCCGTGGAAGGCGAGGGCATTGATGTCAGCCTTGCCGAGCTGCTGGGCCAGCTTGTCAGCACCTTGGCGGGTGCGGCTGAAGATAAGCGCCGGTGCCCACCCTTTCACTTTCAGCATATGTTCAACCAGCGCCAGCTTGCGATCGCTGTCCACCGTGTAGACCCGCTGCTCCACCTCGGCCGCCGTGGTGTTGCGCGGTGCCACTTCAATCAGCTCCGGGTCGCGCAGCAGTACCTTGCTCAAGGCAAACAGGTTGTCGTCGCAGGTGGCGGAGAAGAGCAGTGTCTGGCGATCCACCGGGATCTGTTTGAGCAGCGCCTTGATCTCATCCATAAAGCCCATGTCGAGCATACGATCCGCCTCGTCAAACACCAGATGGCGCAGGCTATCAAGGCTCAATGCCCCCTGACGCAGATGGTCGAGCAGACGGCCCGGGGTGGCGATCAGGATATCCACCCCGGCTTGAAGCGCCTCTACCTGCGCCGCGATACTCACCCCGCCGTAGACCAGCGTGCTGGTGAGACCGGTACCCTGGCCGTAGCGCGCGACACTCTCGGCAACCTGCACCGCCAGCTCGCGGGTCGGCACCAGCACCAGCGCGCGGGTCGGACGGGGCTCAGCTTGTGGCTGTTGTAGCAACTGCTCCAGCAGCGGCAGCACAAAGGCGGCGGTTTTGCCGGTGCCGGTCTGGGCCCCCGCCATCAGATCCCGTCCCGCCAGAATGACGGGGATGGCGCGAGCCTGAATGGGGGTCGGTGCGGCATAGCCGAGCTCGGTCAGGGTCTGCTGCAAGCGGGGGGAGAGGGCCAGTTCGGCAAAGGAGGCTGTGGACATAGGGGCACCAGTCGGGGTTATCGCGGCCTGCGGCCACGATGCAGTGAGTGATCGTGGCCGCGATGGTAACAGAAGCAGGGGGAGCGGCAGAAGGCGGCTATGCCTCTGCGTCGTCTGGCAACGGGCGGATCAGCCGGATCTTTTTGCCCTCGTAGCAGGCGATGTTGTGCTTGCCGTGCTGTTTGACGTGGTAGAGCAGCTCGTCGGCGAGATGCACTGCCTCGGTGACGGTGAGGTAGTCACGAATGCGGATCACCCCGGCGGAGAAGGTGATGGGGGTGGGCAGCTCGGGGATCCCCAATGGGCGATCCAGCAGGCGACCAGCTGAGTGGATCATCATCTCGTCATCCTCCATCCCCTTGAACAGCACGATAAACTCCTCGCCGCCCCAACGGATAGCTCTGTCCACCTTGCGGATATTGCTTCTGAGGTGGCGGGCAAAGGCGACCAGTGCCAGATCCCCGACGCTATGGCCATAGGTGTCGTTGATCGACTTGAAGTTGTCGATATCGAGGATCATCAGGTAGTCGTGCTCATGGAGCAGACTCTGGCAGAGCACATCTCTGCGTGGCAGCCGGGTCAGGTGGTCGGTGTGCGCCAGGGTGCGCAGCCGCAGGTAGATCTGCTTCCAGGCCACCATGCCCAGCAACAGCACGATGAGATAGACCTTGAAGGCTGCACTTTGCAGGGCCAGCTTGACGAAATCGAACCAGCTGTAGGACCACTTCAGATAGAGATCATCCCCCGCCTTGGTGCGCATAAAGGGTTTGCTCAGGCAGAGATGCCTCGGGCGGCAGGGTTCAGCGGCTTCAAACGATATGTTGGTGCGGGTCGGGTTGATGGTGTCGAAGGGGTGCAGCACATCGTTAAATGCTTCATCGACGGCGATATCGATACCGAGCAGTCCGTATTTGTAACCGCCGCGCCCCGACTGATGGATGAAGGGGAAGTACATCACTATGGTGTTGCGCATGCTGAAGCTGTCGATCTCGATATCGGAGACAAAGGCCTCATCGGCGCTGCACAAGGGGCGGCCGGGGGCAAAGCTGGCGCAACCGAAGTAGTGATACCAGGCGGGCAGGGTCATCAGATCCACCTTGATCGGCGCCAGTCTGGCGGGCAGCACATTGTTGTCGGCCACCATGCCGATCAGCCGGTAGTCATTCCAGATGGTGTAGATATTGATCACCTCCGGATAGGAGAGGGCATAGCGGAAGGTGTTGAGGAGATTGGCAGCCGGGTATTGCAGCGGAATATCGGCAAAGCGGTATTTGCTTTTGAGGTCATACCCGTAGAGATAGTCGCTGCCGACGCTATTCGGGGGCGGTGGCTGATCGAGCAGATGGTGTTGTGCCAGATAGCTGGTGATGTTCTCCACCTTGAGGATCTTGGCTCGCTGGTAGAAGACCTCGAACACGTTCTTCTGTCTGGCGGTGATGAGATCCATGTCGTGCTGGATAGTGAGATAGGTGTAGTAGAAGACAGTGCCCAGCCCGGTCAGGGCGAGCAGGGCCAATCCGGCCACTTTGACGATGAACTGGCGAGCAAACGCGGATGGCCAGCGCAAGGCTGGGGGATTACCTGAAAATAAGGTCATAGGTGTCTGGGTGCAGTACCGATAGGGGCGCGGGCGCCATACGGGCAAAGTATACGCGAAGGAAATCCCGACAGGATCCACCGACAAACCTTGCCAGAAGCTGAAGCCCTCACCACTTATTTATCCCTACTCCACGATCAGCACGCTCTCGCTGGCCAGATGGTGCAGCCACTCCCTGACGATCAGCAGCACGGCCGCAAAGTGCTCGTCGCGGGGCAGCAAGCTGGCGGCGAGGGGATCCCCTTCCGCCATCGCGGCCAGCTGGCCAAAGGCTTGTTCCACCAGATCCCAGTCGAGCTGGTTGTCCCCCAGCACTTCGGCCAGCGATGGTTGGCTGCGCAGGGTCAGCTGCAAGCCGAGCGGTATCTGCGGGGCGATGCGCATCAGCTCATCTTCCACCACCATGATGGCCCGCTCCAGTTCGAGCGGGGTGGGTGGCGCATTGCGAAACGGTCCGGGCTGGATGGCGTGGGTGCCAAAGGCCAGCAGGTAGTGTGACGGGGCCGCATCTGGCTGGCTCAGCCAGAGCTGGCTGCTCTGTTCACCAATTTCCAGCAGCAGGGTCATCATCTCCGGTACGGGTTGTGTCATGGTGCTGAGCTCCTGTATTGTAAACGTTTTCCCATTCTGCCTTTGATACCCCCGCCGCCGACGTTTGGCGAGCACAATTTCTGCGAGTCGTCCCTCACTTTGTTGCAAACCCCTTGCAAAAAAATCCATTGGTGGCAGTCTGGATGTCTAAATGGCTTTCGCTGTTTCGTTATCCTCAGATGATTCAGGAGTTCAGATATGGATATTCGCACCGCTCCCCGCGCCATCGCGCTCGCTCTCATGCTGGCAAGCGGCATCGCCGCCGCCAACGAAGCGCTGGTGATCCAGACCGATTTCGGCCTCAAAGATGGCGCCGTGTCGGCCATGAAGGGGGTTGCCTTCGGGGTGGATCGCACCCTGCCGCTCTATGACCTGACCCACGAGATCCCGGCTTACAACATCTGGGAAGCCTCCTACCGCCTCTACCAGACCCTGCAGTATTGGCCCAAGGGGACTGTGTTTGTCAGCGTGGTTGATCCCGGTGTCGGCACCGAGCGCAAGTCAGTGGTGCTCAAGACCAGGAGCGGCCACTACATCGTGACCCCGGACAACGGCACCCTGACTCTGGTGGCCGAGCACTTCGGTATCGAGGCGGTGCGCCAGATTGACGAGAAGCTCAACCGCCTCAAGGGCTCCGAGAAGTCCTACACCTTCCATGGCCGCGATGTGTATGCCTATACCGGCGCACGGCTCGCCTCTGGCGCCATCAGCTACGAGCAGGTTGGCCCGCTGCTGCCCGCCGAAGTGGTGAAGATCCCCTATCAGCCTGCGGTAGCCGAGAAAGATGGCACCCTCAAGGGCACCATCCCGATCCTCGATGTGCAGTACGGCAACGTCTGGACCAATATCGACGATGCCCTGCTGACCAAGGCGGGGATCAACAAGGGGGATAACGCCTGCATCAAGATCCGCGAAGGGGATGTTGTGAAATATGACGGCAAGGCGCCGTACGTCAGCAGTTTCGGTGACGTGCCGGAAGGTCAGCCGCTGGTCTACCTCAACAGTCTGCTGCAGGTGTCGGTGGCGCTGAACATGGACAGCTTCGCCGCCAAGCATCAGGTGCAATCCGGTGCCAACTGGCATATCAGCCTGAAGAAGTGTTCCTGAAGATTGTCGGGCTTTCGACAAGCGGGTTTAAGCAAGAGAGGGCAGCCAAAGAGGCTGCCCTCTCTCATCGGGTGGTAAGGCGTTGCTGATAAGAGGTTGTTGTCAAAAATCATATTAATTGAATGCAATTGATAATGATTGGTATTTGGTTGGATAATCGCGCACTTGTCTGACCACTCAACCATACCGAATGAAAACCAGCCTTTTACTGCTCAGCCTGTTGGCTCTGACCGCATGCAATGACAATCACAGCAATACGTCGGTGACCCCCTCACCCGAGGTGACCCCGCCGGTCGTCAAGCCGACCGAACCGCCTATCACGCCACCAATAGTACCGCCGGAAACTCATACCCGGGTTCCTCTGACCATTGAGGTCAATGTGGCTGATCGACTGGGGGCGGGAGCACAGCTTGAGGTGAGACAGGTCGCCTCCGGGATCCGCGTGCAACAGGCCATCGAACCGGGCCAGCTTGCCAGCATCACCTTGCCAGCAGGTCTGCAACTGGATCAGCCGCTGGAGCTGCTTGGTAGCGACGAGGGCTATCTGCTGCGCTCGGTATCGGTGCGGGTGGCGGATCTCTCAGCCGGGATCACGCTGGCGCGCCGCAACAGCGTGCCGCGGCTGGGGTTGAACGAGGAGGAGACGGCGCTCTTCCTGCTGGCGGATCAGAGCGGGGATGGTTCCCTCAGTCAGGCCGAGTGGGGCAGGGCAGAGGAGATCCGCGTGCAGCAACAGGCGGCTCTTCAGGATTACGCTGCCTTCCTGTTGGCCCAGCGCCAGCCGGGCGCCGTGCTCGACTATGCCGACAGCTGGCAGATGCTGCTGGCCCTGCGCGATGACAAGCAGGCGCGCAGCTGGTATCAGCGCAGCAACAGCGCCCAGATCCAGTCCGCCCGCACCCGGCTCTATCCCGCCAATCCGAGCCAGCCGGACGAGCCGGAGACGGCGGATCTGCTGCGCCTCGATGAGCAGGGGCTGCTGGTGGTGCGTGGCCTCTGGCAGTGCCTGCACGATGTGCGCACGGTCAGCGGGGTCAAGGGTAGCCAGTACTGGCTGTATGGCAGTGACACCAGTGCGTTGGCGGTTGCCAGCCAGCCACAACTGGCTGCGGGGCTGACCGCTTGCGGCCGTAGCGACTGGCGCCTGCCGACCCTCACCGAGTTCGAACGGCTGCTGAGCAGTGACAAGTCGGCATGGCGCTATCCCAATACCTTTGCTGTTGGCCTGCCCGCCCAGATCTGGCTGCAGGATGGTGCGGGTCAACCCCGTCTCTATCAACTGGCGACCCGAACCTGGCTGGATGAGGGAGAGGGGAGTCTGCTCTGGTATGCGCTGGCACCCTATCCGGTGCGTCCCTCCGTGGTGCGCGACAGCAGCAAGCCGGACATGGCGGCCCTGCGCGCCCAATATAGCGGTTCATCGGCCCAATGGCCTGCCGCCCGGGTGGATGAAGGGGTGGAATGGCAGGAGCTGGGGCCTCTGCCGGCGGTTCCCTTCCCGGCCGACAACCCCTATAGCCGGGCCAAGGTGGTGCTGGGTCAGCAGCTCTTTTTCGACAAGCAGCTCTCCAAGGGGCGGGACATCAGCTGTGCCAGTTGCCACGATCCGCAAAAGGGGTGGAGCGACGGCCTGAGCGTCTCGGTCGGTCATCTGGGTCAGAAGGGCAATCGCAACGCCCCCTCCATTCTCAACAGCGCCTTCAGCTCGACCCAGTTCTGGGACGGGCGGGTCGCCACGCTGGAGGAGCAGTCGCTTCACCCGATCCAGAATCCCATCGAAATGGCGCTGAGTCATGACGAGCTGCTGGCTCGCTTGCAGGCCAGCCCCGACTATCAGGCTGCTTTTGCTACCGCCTTTGGCGATCAGGGGATCACGCTAGAGCGGATCGCCAAGGCGATCTCCACCTTCGAGCGCACCATCATCAGCCGCGACAGCGATTTTGAGCGCTTCGTCAAAGGGGATAGTCAGGCTCTCAGTGACAAGGCGCTGTGGGGGATGCACCTCTACCGAACCGATGGCCGCTGCATGAACTGCCACTCCGGCCCGCTGCTGAGTCAGCACGGGTTCGAGAGTGTGGGGCTCACCTATTACGGTCGTGGCAAGCTGGAAGATCGCGGGCGCTTCCTGCAGACCCGTAACAAGGCGGATATCGGTCGCTTCAAGACCCCCAGCTTGCGGGACGTCGCCTTTACCGGCCCCTATATGCACAACGGCATCTTCCCGATCCTGGCCCAGCGTATCGGCGGCTCGGTGCAGGGGGTGGTGGCCATGTACAACTTTGGCGTGACCAAGTGGAGCAGCGGGGTCGGCTTCCCGACCGGTGCGGATCAATATGATCCCTTCTTCCCCAAAGCCTCCGATCACCTGCATGCCCTTGGCCTCAGCAATGACGAGCTCGATGCCATCGGTGAGTTTTTGCGCAGTGCCTCGGCCGAGCCGCGCCGCACCCCGGCCACTGTTGCTGAGCTGGGGGTGAGTGAGGCGGATGACCCGGCTCCGGTGGGAGCGGTGATCACCGGCTTGGCCGTGCTGCCTGCCCCGCCTCAGCTGGAAGTGGGGCGGACGCTTCCTCTGCAACTGCAGTGGCAACTGAGCGATGGCTCTCTCGGCCCGCTCGATGCGCCTGTTGAGTGGCGCAGCGAACAGCCGGAGTTCGCTACCGTGAGTCCGCAGGGCGAGGTGCGCGGTGTGGCGGTCGGTACGGCACGACTGGTGGCGACCACGGCTCGTCACACGTTGACCGTGACGGTGCAGGTGGTGGATGCCCAGCCCGATTTTGCCCGGGGCTGTCGTCAACCCGAGCTGGTGGCGAGCAAGCTTGCCTTTGTCTGCCAGCTGACCAGGGACGAGGCGGATCGTCTGTCCATCTCCTATGACGGTGTGAGCAGTGACAGCGATGGTGACTACAATCCCTTCCCGCTGGAGTATGTGACCATGGGTCAAGCGCGGGCGCGGGATTACTGCCAGCAGCTGGTGGCGAGCGGCCACGATGACTGGCGTCTGCCGACCCGGGCCGAGCTGGAGGCGTTGTTTGCCGCTTACAACAAGGATGGCGCGACGGATCAGTTGCTTCAGCAGCAGGGGTGGCCGCTCTACAACCGCTACTGGAGCAGCGATGCGACTGCCAATGATGATGGTGAGCTGCCGCTGCTCGACCTGAGCACCGGCGACCTGTTGTGGGATCTGGCAGACGAGGCTCATGCCGCCACCTGCGTCAGGGCCATCTAGCCTTCATAGATAGTCAGATGAAAAACGGGCGCTTCGGCGCCCGTTTTGTTCTCTGGTAATAAAAGAAAGGGATCAGAACTCGTTGGAGAGCGCCTTGTACCCTTTGACCAGATCGATATTGGTGTGGGCCACATCTTCGGAGAATTCGGCGGCATCCACCGAAACCCGCGGGAAATAGAGGGATCAGAACTCGTTGGAGAGCGCCTTGTACCCTTTGACCAGATCGATATTGGTGTGGGCCACGTCCTCGGAGAACTCGGCTGCATCCACTGAAACCCGTGGGATATGGGTCAGATCGCTCTGCTGGTTGATACGGGTGGTGGAGGGGACGTAGAACTCCGGCGGCAGATCGCAGCCATCGATCACCGAGTTGTGACGCACCACGGCACCATCGCCGATATGGCAGTTGAACAGCACGCTGTTGAAGCCGATAAAGACCCGGTTTCCCACTTCGCACGGTCCGTGGACGATGGAACGGTGGGCGATGGAGGTGTACTCGCCGATGGTGACGGCGGCGCCGGATTTGGAGTGGATCACCACGCCATCCTGGATATTGGAGTTGGCGCCGATGACGATGGGTTCCATATCTCCACTCTCATCCACCTCGTCGGCACGGATCACTGCATAGGGGCCGACAAAGACATTTTCTTTGATGATCACCTTGCCGCAGATGATGGCGGTCTTGTCGATATAGGCGGATTCGTCGATGACAGGTAGATGGCCGGAGGGATTCTTGCGGATCATGTTACATCCTGTGGTTGCTTGAAATGATGCGGTGGCGCACCCGGCGCCAGGATGCCAGCTTACGCCTCGTTATTATCCGGTGAAACCCCGAAGTGGTCTGACCCTTGTCGCAAGCCTTGGCGGGAGCACTGTTTCCGCGCGCTGGAATATGGGAGCATTGCAGCCATTCCCGAGTTGGTTGAAATGGACATATATAGATGAAGAAGATGATTGCCCTGTTGGCGGGTGGTTTGTTGCTCTCCTCGGCCGTGCAGGCCAAAGGGGAGGCGGGGGAGTTTGACTATTACGCCATGGCGCTCTCCTGGTCGCCCGAGCACTGCGCCGTCAAACCGGCGGATCGGGACCAGTGTTCCCGCAAGCTGGGCTTTGTGCTGCATGGTCTTTGGCCCCAGTACGATCGCGGTTACCCCAGCAACTGCACTCGCGAACGGCTCGATCCCGATATGGAGAGCGAGTTTGCCGACCTCTACCCCAGCCGTTTCCTCTATCGTCATGAGTGGGAGAAACATGGCACCTGCTCCGGCCTGAGCCAGCAGGCCTTCCATCAGCTGGCGAGTGATTTGCGCCAGAAGGTGAAGATCCCGGCGGCTTATCAATCCCCGGAAGAGCCGCTGCGCAAAACCAGCTTCCAGCTCAAGGCCGATCTGGCTAGCGCCAACGAGTGGCTGGCCCCCGACAACATCACGGTGGCTTGCGCCGATGGTGGCCGCTTCCTGCGGGAGATCTACATCTGCGTCAATAAAGAGGGGACGGATGCGGTCACCTGCTCCGCCGAGATGCAAAAGCGCGAGCGCCGCTCCTGCGGTCAGCCGGACTTCCTGCTGCGCAGCGTGCGTTAAGCCTCCACTCTCTCCATCGGGCCCCTTGCGGGCCTGATGTGTAACCACGGTTATCGGAAAGGAGTCTGACAGATGGATGGCAACAACCGGTTTGGCCCGCAAGAACGGGCAATGTTGCTCGGGGTGAAAGGGGTAGGGCCGACCGTTATCGGGGGCTCGAACAGCTGGGCTACCATACCCTGGCCGGATTGGCCGAGGCCGACACCACCCATATCGTCCAGCTGGTGGCCAGCATGTTGGGCTCGACTTGTTGGCAGAACAGCCCGCAGGCGCGCAGTGCTATCGACGGCGCCATTGCGCTGGCCCGCGCACATCTGGCGGCGGATGCGACAAACGGGGTGAATGGATGAGCCTCTTTACCGAACTGGGGATGCGTTATCCCATCATTCAGGCGCCGATGGCCGGTGTGCAGGGAAGCGAGCTGGCGCTGGCCGTGACCCGTGCGGGCGGCTTGGGCTCCTTGCCTGCCGCCATGCTCACGCCAGCGGAGCTGCGCAGCGAACTGGAGCGACTTGCCCAAAGCGGCCTTGGGCCATTTAACATCAACTTCTTCTGCCATCGGCAACGGGAACCTGATCCCGTTGCTCTGGCCAGCTGGCAGCAGCGCCTTGCTCCCTACTATGCCGAGTTCGGCATACTTCCCCCAGCGGTCACGATGGCGCCAAGCCGTGCACCTTTCAATGAGGAGCATGCCGCCATGGTGACCGAGTTCAGACCTGCGGTGGTCAGCTTCCACTTTGGTTTGCCCGCGCCCGAGCTGCTTGTCCAAGTGAAAGCTGCGGGGGCCAAGGTATTTGCCAGTGCCACCACGGTGGCGGAGGCTATTTGGCTTGCTCAGCACGGTGCCGACGCCATCATCGCTCAGGGATTGGAGGCGGGCGGCCATCGCGGTCATTTCCTCTTCGATGATCTCGCCTTGCAGCAGAGCACCTTGACCCTGCTGGCGCAGATCCTCGCGGTGACCGATCTGCCGGTGATTGCCGCTGGCGGTATCGTCGATGACAAGGGGATCGCCAACGCGTTGGCAATGGGGGCGAGCGCCGTGCAGATGGGCACTGCTTTTCTCTGCTGCCATGAAGCGACCACCTCGGCGTTGCATCGCGCCGCCATCCATTCACCAGAGGGCCAGCAGACGGCACTGACCAATCTGTTCAGTGGACGTCCGGCGCGGGGGATCGTCAACCGTCTTATGAAAGAGCTGGGCCCGCTCTCGGATCTTGCCCCTCACTTCCCCTATGCCAGTGGCGCACTGGCCCCGCTGCGCGTCGCCGCCGAGAAGGCGGGGGATAGTGGCTTCTCTCCGCTCTGGGCTGGGCAGGATGTATCGGGCTGCCGGGATCTTCCCGCTGGTGAGCTGATGGCGTGCTGGGTCAAAGAGGCTGGATTGGGATAAGCGCTTCTATATACGCCTCTTTATATAGAAGCGGCCGTTGGTGCTGCGTGTTAGATGCGACTGTGCTTATCCGGGGCAAAACCACCTCATTTCGCACACGCCTGTGGATAAGTCTGTATAAAGGCTGTGTGTTGATATGAATAACCAAGAAATTGCACTTTTTTGCAATTTTATTGCGGTAAAGCCTTGCCAATGTGAGCTGGATCTCTATAATGCGCCACATCGACAGGGCAAGCGGCAACGCAAACAACCTCGTCGATGACCTCGAAAAGCCCTTGAAAATAAGGCTTGACTCGA
>NZ_CAWLMI010000053.1:0-28093 GCF_963862045.1 Aeromonas sp. 159
AGCCTGCTCGACACCGACGCCTACAAGCTGCATATGCAGCAGGCGGTGTTCCATCGCTATCCGGATGCCGAGGTGGTAGCCGAGTTTCACAGCCGCAATGAAGAGGATCTGCTGCCCATGATGGGGCAGATCGAGGAGCAACTGCGCCTCGCCGGTTCCCTGCGACTGACCAAGCCAGAGCTCGATTTTCTGGCCGAGCGTCCCTTCTTCACCCCTGACTACCTCGACCACCTGCGCCGCAAGCCGCTCGACGCCTCCCTGCTCAAGGTGTTCGAGCAGGATGGCCGCATCAATGTGCGGGTCGAGGGCCCCTGGCAGGATGTGATCCTGTGGGAGATCCCTGTGCTCGCCATCATCAGCGAGATGCGCAACCGCTTCCGCTATCCCCAGTTCGGCGTCAGCCATGCGCTGGAGCGGCTCGATCAGAAGATCGACAAGCTGGAGAAGGAGCTGAGCCGCGACGAGATGAGCGAGTTCAACCTCATCGACTTCGGCACCCGCCGCCGCTTCTCCCACGCGGTGCAGGATGCGGTAGTGGGTCGCCTCAAGGAGCGTCTGCCGGCGTTTCGCGGCACCAGCAACTACATGCTGGCCCAGAAGTACAAGCTGCCCGCGGTCGGCACCCAGGCCCATGAGTGGTTCCAGGCGCACCAGCAGCTCGGCTTCCCGCTGGAGCACAGCCAACGCGCCGCCCTCACCAGCTGGCTGGACGAGTTCACCGACCATCTCGGCATCGCCCTGACCGACTGCATCACCATGGATGCCTTCCTGCGGGACTTCGACTTCGAGCTGGCCAGCAGCTACCAGGGCTTGCGCCACGACTCCGGCGATCCCGTAGTGTGGGGCGAGAAGGCCATTAGCCACTATCAGCGGCTCGGCATCGATCCTACCGACAAGACCCTGGTCTTCTCCGACGGGCTCAACCTCGACAAGGCGGTGCAGCTGTTCCGCCACTTCCGTGGCCGCATCAATACCAGCTTCGGTATCGGCACCAAGCTCACCTGTGATCTGCCCGGTGTCAGCCCGATGAACATCGTCTTCAAGCTGATCGAGTGCAATGGCGGCCCGGTTGCCAAGATCTCCGACAGCCCGGGCAAGACCCTCTGTCGGGATGCGGAGTTTATCCGCAACCTCAAACAGGCGTTCCACGTCGGGGTCTGACCTTCCGAACACCAGAAAACAAAAAGCCCGCCGGTTCGCACCGGCGGGCTTTTTTATCGACTCAAGGGGTATCAGTCTTTCTTGGCCAGCAGGAACTGCACCAGCTTGTTGAACTGCTCTTGAGAGGTGATGGATTCAATCTTCACCATGTACTTGCCGTTCACCAGGAAAGCCGGTACACCGCGAATGTTGTAGCTCTCGGTGTTGCGATCGAACTGGGAGACCATGCCGGAGACGGCAAAGCTGTCGACGGCACCGTCGAACTCTTCAGCCGGTACGCCGTTGTCCACGAAGATCTTCTTCACGTCATCACGGCTCATCGGCGGCTGACGCTGGGTGTGGATCTTGGTGAAGATGGCCGGAGTCAGCTTGGCTTCGGCATTGAGCAGGCTGGCAACAGCGTAGGCACGCTGCATCTCGGGGCCCATCTCGCGACCGAGGAAAGCAACTGGGTTCTTCTTGAGGGGCACACCCTCTGGCAACCCGGCCTTCAACTGTTCAACGATCGGTTCGAAGGTAGCGCAGTGCGGGCAGTAGTAGGAGAAAAACTCCATCACTTCCGGCTGGGCACTGCCAGTCTGTTTGACCACATCGTAGTTGACGCCTTCCTTGAACTCGGGGGCGGCGTGAACCATGGGGATCATCAGCATGGCAGCAAGGAAAAATAGAACTTTTTTCATGATGTTTCCTGTTAAGGGATCACTGTGAGGCACGCCCGGCGAACCGAAGCAGTGCCAAGCCTATTGTTTCGCCATGCTAACGTCAATGGTCAGGGCCGGAGATCGAGTCCCCCTTGCCGCGCAAGATCCCTTCTATTTCACCAGTTTGGCATCAGACTCAACGGCGGCGCCTTCAGTGCCTCCAGCTGATCGTGCAGGGTCGCAATCTGTTGACGCCAGTAGTGATCGGTATTGAACCAGGGGAAGTGACGGGGGAAGGCGGGATCTTCCCAGCGCCGCGCCAGCCACGCCATGTAGTGAACGATGCGCATCGCCCGCAGCGGCTCGATCAACGCCAGCTCCCGAGAGTCGAACTCCATAAACTCCTCGTAGCCCGCCAGCAGGGTGTCGAGCTGGATCTGCTGCTCGTGGCGCTCGCCGCTCAGCATCATCCAGAGATCCTGAATCGCGGGGCCGGTACGGCAATCATCGAGGTCGACAAACATGGGGCCATCGCGCCAGAGGATGTTGCCCGGATGGCAGTCGCCATGCAGGGAGATCTGCGCCACATCCAGGGCCATGGCGTCGCTGACATGCTTGATCAGCTCGTCCAGCACCCGGAAGAATTGCTTCGCCAGCCCGCTTGGCAGCCACTCGCCTGACGCCAGCAGCTGACGCGGTTCGTGCAGCATGCTCTCCACATCGAGCCGCACCCGATGATGAAACGGCTTGCTGGCGCCGATCTGATGAATGCGGCCGAGGAAACGCCCCACCCACTCCAGTTGATCGAGATTATCCACTTCGAACTGGCGGCCACCGACGCTTTGCCAGATGGCAAAGGGGTAGCCCTCGTGCTCCAGCAGGGTCTCGCCTGCAAAGGCGAGTGGCGCGGCGACCGGGATCTCAGCCTCTGCAAGGCGGGTGGCAAACTCGTGCTCCTCGAGGATCTGGGCTCGGCTCCAGCGGCCGGGACGGTAGAACTTCACCACAAAGCGACGACGATCCTCATCCTGAAACTGGTAGACCCGGTTTTCGTAGCTGTTGAGCTCGATAAGGCCGGAGTCGAGCCGCAGGCCACTGAGATCGAGCGCATCCATGATGAGGTCGGGATTGAGGTCGGAATAGTTGAAACGCATGTCATCCACCATAAGAAAGGGGCGCCGTTGCGCCCCATTCTATCACTACTGACCGGCATTGCCGTGCTCGCTGGTGACCGGACTGGTGTCACGCCCGGCCCGCAGCCACGCGCAGTTACAACCGGCTGATAAACTTGCTGCCCTGGCGCAGGTTGCCCTTGCTGTCATCGGGCGCCGCCCCCTCCCGTTTCAGCACGAACTGGATATCCAGCGCCGGCCGTTTCAGGTTGTAGGGATCGACCGCCAGACTGACCGGCAGGGTGTAGATCTCGCCCGCCTTCAGTGTCACTTCACGGGGGCCGAACCACTGATACTCGGGCAAGCCCTCCACATCCAGCTGGTAGGTCTGGGACTGCAGGGTCTTGTTGAGGATCTTGAGGGTGTAGGTGTTCTCAATCAGCCCCTCGCTATTTTCGCGGAACAGCTGGTTGCGATCCCGCAAGATATCGAGCCCCATCGGCATGATGGACATGGCGTTGTAGACAAATACCCCCAGCATCACTGCCATCACCAAGCCGTAACCTATCAGCTTGGGCCGCGCCACATGGGTGGAGTCGTTGGCCAGCTTGTGCTCGGTGGTGTAGCTGATGAGCCCTTTCGGGTAGCCCATCCGCTCCATGGTCTGGTCGCAGGCATCGACGCAGGCGCCGCAGTTGATGCACTCGTACTGCAGGCCATCGCGGATGTCGATACCGGTCGGGCAAACCTGCACGCAGAGATCGCAGTCGATACAGTCACCCAATCCCATCGCCTTGGGATCCGCCTTGCGGGAGCGGGCGCCACGGGTCTCACCACGCTTGGTATCATAGCCGACGATGAAGGTGTCCTTGTCGAACATGGCGGACTGGAAGCGGGCATAGGGGCACATATGGATACACATGATGGCACGCATCCAGCCCGCGTTGCCGTAGGTGATGATGGTGAAGAAGATCACCCAGAACAGCACCCATCCGCTGGCCTGCAGAGTGAAGAGGTCCGGCACCAGTTCAGTCACATCCTGGAAGTAGGCGACGAAGGTCAGGCCGGTTACCAGCGAGATCGCCAGCCAGGCCAGATGCTTGGCTCCCTTGCGGGCCAGCTTCTCGCCGCTCCAGGGCGCCTCGTCCAGCTTGCGCCGCTTGTTGGCGGGCCCTTCCAGCTTCTCTTCAAACCAGATGAACATGAAGGTCCAGACCGTCTGCGGGCAGAGATAGCCACACCAGACCCGACCGAGGAAGGTGGTAATAAAGAAGAGTCCGAAGGCGGCGATCATGAAGAGCCAGGCGAGCAGGGTCAGATCCTGCGGCCAGATGGTGGCGCCAAAGATATGGAACTGCTGGTGACCGAGGTCGAACAGCACCGCCTGTCGCCCGTCGTAACGCAGCCAGGGCAGCAGCACGAACAGCGCCACAAAGAACCAGCCCATGGCCTTGCGCATCCGCTGCCAATACCCTTTCTGGGCCCGCACATAGATGCGGTTGCCCGGGTTGAATCTGTCGTCGCTGGCTTTGAACGTATTGGGGTTGAAGGTCCCGGTTACGCCCTTGTCGGTGACGTCCTTGATATCGATTTTATCGTGGTCGGCCATTGCAAGACATCGCTCCCTTATTTGTTATGGAGCGGATTATATCTTAAACAGCATGCTAATTGTGTGGATTAGATGTATCTAATATTGGGATTGGATCGCAATTTTCGGCAACAAAAAAGCGCATCACCCCGAGGTGATGCGCTTCCGCTAAAGATTCACTTGATTCCGCGTGCCTTGAGCAGTGCCTCTTTGAAATCGGGCACATGATCCTTGGCCAGACCGGGGATCATCGCCTGCTTGTCGGATTCCCGCATCTTGAGGTGGTAGATCAGCATGTCGTCGGTCAGCTCGGACAGAGGCCCTTCAAATCCCGCTTCTTGGGCCAGTTTGGCAACAAACTGCACCAGGCTGAGATCCTGTTCCTTGATCCAGGCAGGCTGCAACAACTCCAGCAGCTCTTCGATACGATGACATTGCATAGACAACCTCTTTAATCTGTCACGTTTAATTCAGGCAACCTTACCCATCAAGGCTACTTCGATTCGATCCCGCCCATTATGCTTGGCCTGATAGAGTGCCGCATCCGCTTTTTGGATCAAATCGGCGATTTTCATGCTGTTGTCCGGTATCAGTGTCGCAACACCAAAACTACATGTGACCCGACCGGAGACCAGTGACTTCTGGTGCGGGATGGCCAGCTCCTTGAGCGCCTGCCGCACATTGTCCGCCACCTGCAGTGCCCCCTGCATGCCGGTGCAGGGCAGCAGCAAGGCGAACTCTTCGCCGCCATAACGGGCCGCCAGATCGTCCTCGCGCCGCTCCACCTCGGCCAGCAGCCCCGCCACCTGTTGCAGGCAGTCATCCCCCAGCTGATGGCCGTAAAGATCGTTGAACTGCTTGAAGTAATCCACATCCACCAGCACCAGCGACAACGGCGCCCGGGCGCGATGGCAGCGCCGCCAGGCCCGCTCCAGAGAGTCGTCGAGATGGGCGCGGTTGGCGATGCCGGTCAGGCCGTCGAGGCGAGAGGTGAGGCGCAAATGCTCGGAGACCGCCTTCAGCTCGGCCACCAGCTCGGCGTTGGAGAAACGGTGGTGGAGCGAGGCGATCTGATCCCGCCGCATCCGGCGCAACAGGGTCGGCAGAAAGACAAACAGATAGCCCGCCAGCATGCAGGAGACGATCCGCTCCTGCTCGTTGCCATTGCCCAGCTCGAACAGCATCGCCATGCCCAGCGGCAGGGCGGAACCATAGAGGGTACGGCGGCTGCCAAACAGCATGATGGCGCTGCCGGTAAGAATGAGGCTGGAGAGCATCATCATGGCGGCCCGGTAGGTATCGGGCAGCTTGTCCATGTAGAGCAGCACCCCGAGAGCCCAGATGATGGAGGTGATGGTGGCTCCGATAAAGAGCTCCCGCTCCAGCACCGGCAACGGTGTCTGGTGCAGGCGGGCTCGACGCCAGCGCAGGTGCCAGCCCCGACCCAGCAGCCACAGGAAAGTGCCTGCCAGCCAACCGAGCGCTTCGATGGCGGGTAGATAGTCGTGAAACAGCAGACTCCAGCCAAATGCCAACACGCCCAAACAGGGGAGACTGAACGATGCATGGGTATAGAGCTGGGCCATGATGGCCTGCTTAACCTGGCGTGTCACACTCTGGGTCAACTGAGTACTCCTGTACAAGAGCCGAGCAGTCTACCATCACCCCCTGACCCGCAACAATAAAGCGCCGCTTATTAAGAAGTTAATCAATCAATATCGATTTCTTCTGCGCTGGCAGGTGAGTCCTTGCTCACCCCTTCTCCAATTCGTCGAGGATCGGGCACTCGGGATTTTCATCCCCGTGGCAGCAGCAAACCAACCCTTCCAGGGAGGTAAGCATGGCCTGCAGCCCGGCGATGCGGGCGCGCAGATCGACGATCTTCTCCTGCGCCAGCTTCTTCACCTGGGCGCTGGTTCTGTGTTCGTCCCGGTAGAGCGCCAGCAGCTCCTGACACTCCTCCAGATTGAAGCCGGTCTCCCGCGCCCGCTTGACGAAACGCAGCTCACGCAGCGCCCCCTCGGTGTAACTGCGATAGCCGTTGTCACTGCGTACCGGGGCTGTGATGAGGCCAATGCTCTCGTAATAACGGATGGTCTTGGCAGTCAGCCCAGTGGCCTTGGCAACCTTGCTGATATTCATTTATGCCTCCTTACTCATCGGGTTGGATGCTGGCCCGTGCGCCGCCCTGGGCTGCCAGCGTTTCAATAACAGGGAATTGCTCAAAACCGTGATACTGCTCAGGGCCATGGCCGCCCCCGCCAGCTCGGGGCTCAGGTAGCCCAGTGCCGCCAGCGGAATGCCGATGATGTTGAACACGAAGGCCCAGAACAGATTCTGCTGTATGGTGCGCCAGGTCGCCGCCGAGATGTCGATGGCATCGGCCACCAGCCGCGGGTCAGATCGCATCAGGGTAATGGAAGCAGTCTCCATCGCCACGTCGGAGCCGGAGCCCATGGCGATGCCGACGTCCGCCGCCGCCAGCGCCGGGGCATCGTTCACCCCATCCCCCACCATGGCCACCAGCCCGCGGGTTTGCGCCCGCAGCGCCTCCACTTTCTCCACCTTGCCAGCTGGCAGCACGGAGTCAAAGGCTCCGTCCAGTCCCAGCTTGGCAGCGATATGGGCCACGGGGGCCGGCGCGTCGCCGCTCACCAACCAGCTGGCAATGCCGCGCTGGCGCAGGGTGGCGATGGCTTCCGGGCTCTCGGGGCGCAGGGTATCGGCCAGCGCCGCGATGCCGGCCACCACGCCGTCGATGGCCACCCAAACCCGGGTCGCCCCATCGGCCGCTTGTTCATCCTGTTGCGGCGGTTCAATGCCGAGCTGGGCCAGCAGGGAGCCATTACCGATGGCGACCGTGTGACCAGCGACCTGACCGACAATACCGGCACCGACCCGCACCTCGACAGCTTCCGGCTGGGGTAGCACGGCCACTTTGTCGACCGCCTCGCGCATCGCCAGCGCCAACGGATGTTCGCTCGCCTGCTGCAGGGCGGCGGCAAGGCGCAACTGCTCGTCGTTGCCACTCCAGCTGGCCAGCACCGGCTTGCCTTGAGTGAGTGTGCCGGTTTTGTCGAAGATGAGCGCCTTGATGGCGTGGGCCTTCTGCAGGGTATCCACATCCTTGATCAGAATGCCGTGACGCGCCGCGACGCCGGTACCAGTGACAATGGCCGCCGGTGTGGCCAGCCCCAGCGCACAGGGACAGGCGATCACCAGCACCGCCACCGCCGCCAGCAGCGCCTGACCGAAATCGTTGCTGATGGCGTACCACACCAGCAGGGTGAACAGGGCGATGGCCATCACCACCGGCACGAACACGGCGGAGACCTTGTCCACCAGCTGTTGCAGCGGGGCCTTGCCCATCTGGGCGCTCTCCACCAGTGCGATGATCTTGCTGAGGCTGGAGTCCTCCCCCACCGTGGTGGCTTCGATCTCCAGCACGCCGGAGCGGTTGATGGCACCGCCCAGCACCTTGTCGCCCTCGCCGCGCGGCACCGGCAGGCTCTCGCCGGTGAGGATCGACTCGTCCAGCTCGCTGGCGCCGCTCACGATTTTGCCGTCCACCGGCACCCGCTCACCCACCAGCACCCGCAGCCGATCGCCGCGCAGCACCTCGTCGATGGCGACGCTCTGCCAGCTCTCGCCACGCCAGACGGTGGCGGTTTCCGGCCGCAGCGCCATCAGTTCACGAATGGCGGACTGGGTGCTGCGTCTGGCCCGAGCTTCCAGCAACTTGCCAAGGGAGATCAGGGTAATGATGATGGCGCTCGCCTCGAAATAGAGCTTGCCGCTGGCGGCCATCCCCAGCGTCAGCAACAGATAGAGGCTGTAGAAGTAGGCAGCGCTGGTGCCGGTAGCCACCAGCACATCCATATTGGCTGCGCGGTTCTTGATGGCAAGCCAGGCGCCGCGATAGAAACGGGCCCCGATCCAGAACTGCACCGGGGTGGCGAGCAGCAGCTCCAGCCAGGCGGGCAGATGCCAAGGCAGCAGACCGGCCATGGCCAGCATCCCTACCAGCAGCGGCAGGGTCAGCAAAGCCGAGACGATGACCCGGGTCTGCGCCTGACGGGCGCTGGCGGCCTCCTGCGCTTCCCGCTCCAGCAACTGCTGGCGGCGGCCGCTGGCCGAACCCTGTGCCAGCTGGGCGCCAAAGCCGAGCGCTTCGATCTGCTCGCGCAAAGCGGCCGGAGTCTGCATCCCGGGGACCAGCACAATCCGGGCCTGTTCGATGGAGAAGTTGACCTCGGCGGAGATAACGCCGGGCAGCGCGGCCAGCATCTTGTTCAGTCGAGCCGAACAACCTGCACATGTCATGCCGGTAATTTGAAACAAAAAGGTCTCGCTACCGTAGTCATAACCCTGACTTTTGATGCTGTCGAGCACCGCAGGCAGGCGGTCAGGGCTGGCCAGCTCGATGGCCGCCTGCTCCAGCGCGAAGTTGACGGTGGCCGATACCCCGTCGAGTTTGTTGAGGCTGGTCGCGATGCGGCTGGCGCAGTTGGCGCAGTTCATGCCGCTGAGCGGCAACTGCAGATGAATGGGTGATTGAAGATGAGTGGTCATGTTGTTCCTCCCCGGAACCCGTCAGCACCACAAAACGCCGACTGGCAAACCCTAACCTTTACTGTAAGGGCAAGCTCAAGCTACAAGATCCACTTTTTGCAGATGAAAAAACGGCGCCCGTTTGCTGCCAGAGAGCAAACGGGCGCCGCATTCAGCTATTGCGCGGTGTGAGCGGAACTCAGATACCGTACTGGGCGCGGTAAGCCTTCATGGCCGCCAGTTGCACTGCCAGCTCCGGCTGCTCGGCCTGCTTCTCTTCCAGATACTGGATCAAGTCGCTCATCTGAATGATGGCGATGATGTGGGCGCCGTAGTCACGCTCCACTTCCTGAATGGCGGAGAGTTCGCCCTTGCCCTTCTCCTGACGGTCCAGCGCGATCAGCACGCCCGCCAGCGAGGCGCCGTTGGCCTGGATCAGATCCATGGATTCGCGGATGGCGGTACCGGCGGTGATGACGTCATCCACCAGCATGATGCGCCCCTTGAGCGGGCTGCCCACCAGATTTCCACCCTCGCCGTGATCCTTGGCCTCCTTGCGGTTGAAGCACCAGGGCACGTCCACATCGTGCTGCTCCACCAGCTGCACGGCGGTGGCGGAGGCGATGGGGATCCCCTTGTAGGCCGGGCCAAACAGCACATCAAACTCGATGCCGGCATCCATCAAGGCGGCGGCATAGAAGCGGCCGAGACGGGCCAGATCGCGGCCGCTGTTGAACAGACCGGCGTTGAAGAAGTAGGGGCTTTTACGACCGGATTTCAGGGTAAATTCACCGAATTTGAGGACCTGTTTCTCCAGGGCGAACTCGATAAATTGACGCTGGTAGGCTTTCATTCTGGCTCCTTGCTTGGCTTGTCGTTGTCTTGTGTGGGGGTATAAAAAAACGCGGTCAATGCCGCGTTTTTAAAATCAGGAGAGCGACTGCTTCTGCAGCGCAATGATGTCGGCGATGCCACCCTTGGCGAGCGCCAGCATCTCCAGCAGCTCTTCGTGGGTGAAGGGCTCGGCCTCCGCGGTGCCCTGCACCTCGATGATGCGACCATCTTCGGTCATCACCACGTTCATGTCGGTCTCGGCGGCGGAGTCTTCGATATACTCCAGATCGCAGATGGCTTCGCCCTGATACATGCCGACGGAGACGGCGGCGATCATCTGCTTGAGCGGGCTTTGCTTGATCATGCCCTTCTCGACCATCCAGTTCAGCGCATCCACCAGCGCCACGCAGGCACCGGTAATGGAAGCGGTGCGGGTGCCGCCATCGGCTTGCAGCACATCACAGTCAACGGTGATGGAGTGCTCGCCCAGCGCAGTCAGGTCTACCGCCGCGCGCAGGGAGCGGGCAATCAGACGGGAGATCTCCAGAGTACGGCCACTCTGCTTGCCGGAGGCCGCTTCGCGGTTCATCCGGGAGTGGGTGGAGCGCGGCAGCATGCCGTATTCGGCAGTCACCCAGCCCTGGTTCTTCCCTTTCAGGAAGCGCGGCACGCTGGTGTCAACGCTGGCGGTGCAGAGCACGCGAGTGTTACCGAACTCCACCAGCACTGAGCCTTCTGCATGTTTGGTGAAATTGCGGGTAATGGTAACCGGGCGAAGTTGCGCGGCACTGCGATCGCTTGGACGTGACATGGAACGGACCTCTGGGCTGGCTCAAATTGGCGGGGGATTATAAGTGATCCCGCCCCAAATATCAGCCGCTAAAACCACGGCATCGGCTGACGAGCAGGGCCGGGCTGAGTATACTGGCCGCACACTTCATCAAGCCCGGAATAATCAATGATTCACAGCATGACCGCCTACGCCCGCAAGGAATTCAAGGGCGACTGGGGCACAGCCGTTTGGGAAATTCGTTCGGTAAACCAGCGCTATCTGGAAACCTACATTCGCCTGCCGGAGCAACTGCGCAGCCTGGAGCCGGTTCTGCGTGAGCGTTTCCGCGCCAAGCTGCAGCGCGGCAAGGTGGAGTGCAACCTGCGTTTCGAAGCCGCTCAGGCCGCTGCCAGCCAGCTGCACATTAATGAAGAGCTGGCCAAGCTGATCATCGACAGCGCCAAGTGGGTAATGAAAGAAGCGGGCCAGGGCCAGCTCAACCCGGTCGACGTGCTGCGCTGGCCGGGTGTCATGGCTGCCGCCGAACAGGACATGGACGCGGTCGCCACCGAGCTGCTCGGCGGTTTTGACCAGACCATGGAAGATTTCCTCGCCTCCCGCGCCAGCGAAGGGGCCAACCTCAAGGCGCTGATCGAGCAGCGTCTGGCCGGTATTCAGGTGGAAGTGAAGAAGGTGCGCGTCCACCTGCCGCAGATCATCGAGTGGCAGCGCCAGAAGCTCACCGACCGTCTGGCCGAAGCCAAGGTGGAGCTGGATCCGGCCCGCATCGAGCAGGAGATCGTGCTGCTGGCCCAGAAGATCGACGTGGCCGAAGAGCTGGATCGTCTGGAGATGCACATCAGCGAAACCAACAAGATCATGAAAAAGGATGGCGCCTGTGGCCGTCGTCTCGACTTTATGATGCAGGAGTTCAACCGCGAGTCGAACACCCTCGGTTCAAAGTCGATCAACGCCGAAGTGACCCAGTCCGCCGTCGAGCTGAAAGTCCTTATCGAGCAGATGCGCGAGCAGATCCAGAACATCGAGTGATGAGTCACTGACTATCCGGTTGTTACCTGCAAAAGAGCCCTTGATTCCTCAAGGGCTCTTTTATTTTCCGGCCATCACACCTGTCGCCCACCGCCGGTAAGTCAGCGGCTGGGAAGCGCCCTAGCCTATCGGCATCACCAGCGCCGGTTGATGAGGGTCGCTCAGCCGCTCGGCGAGGTAGTCCACCAGCAGCCGCACCTTGGGGGAGAGGTGGCGGTTGTGGGGATAGAGGGCCCAGATCCCCTCCGCAGGGGCCCGCAGTTCGGGCAGCAGCTCGATCAGCTCGCCGCGGGCCAGATGGTCGCTCACGTAGTAGTCCGGCAGCTGGATGATGCCGATCCCCTTGAGCGCCGCATCCAGCAGGGCGTGGCCGCTGTTGCACTGCAACAGGCCGCGCACCCGCACGCTGTGGGGGCGGCCATCCAGGGTGAAGTGCCACTCGTCGCTGTTGCCCACCAGACAGGTGTGGCGGGTCAGCTCGGAGAGGCTGTTGGGCATGCCGTGGCGGGCGGTGTAGGCCGGTGAGGCGCAGACATAGGGTACCCGCTGCGCCAGCTTGCGCGCCACCAGCGTCGAATCCTTGAGATGGCCGAGCCGCAGCGCCAGATCGTAACCCTCGTGCACCAGATCCAGCAGCTGGTTGGTGAGGTTGAGGGTCACCTCCAGCTGGGGAAATCGCACCATGAAGTCGTTCACCAGCGGGGCGATGCGGCTCTCGCCGTAGGAGACGGGTGCCGTGATGCGCAGCGAGCCTTGCGGCACCGCCTGATGGCGCCCTACCGCCAGTTCCGCCTCGTAGAGATTGTCCAGCAGCTGACGGCAGTGGCGATAGTAGATCTCGCCGAGCTCGGTGAGCCGCACCTGACGGGTGGTGCGCAGCAGCAACTTGGCCTGCAGCCGATCTTCCAGCTGTGCCACCTGACGGCTCACTTGCGCCACCGACACCCCCAGCTTGCGCGCCGCCGGGGTAAAGCCCCCCTGCTCCGCCACGCTGACAAATTCACAGATCCCTTCCCAGCCGAACATTATTACCTGTGTGTAAAAGTGATTTGAGATTTGCCCTCATTATCACCAAATCGGCGGGAAACTACACTGGATGTCCGAACTCATCTCTGTTCACCCTGCTCAACAAGAAGGATGTCATTCATGGCACAGGTTCAAAGCATCAAGTGTAAAGCCGCCATCGCCTGGGGCCCGGGTCAGCCCCTCTCCATCGAAGAGGTGGAAGTCATGCCACCGCAAGCGGGCGAGGTGCGGGTGCGCATCGTCGCGACCGGCGTCTGCCACACCGATGCCTTCACCCTCTCCGGTGAGGATCCGGAAGGGGTCTTCCCCTGCATTCTCGGCCACGAGGGGGGCGGCATCGTCGAATCGGTCGGCGAAGGGGTCACCAGCGTCAAGGTGGGGGATCACGTGATCCCGCTCTACACCCCCGAGTGCGGCGAGTGCAAATTCTGCAAATCCGGCAAGACCAACCTCTGCCAGAAGATCCGCGCCACTCAGGGTAAGGGGCTGATGCCGGACGGCACCACCCGCTTCTCGAAAGATGGCCAGCCCATCTATCACTACATGGGCACCTCCACCTTCAGCGAATACACGGTACTGCCGGAGATCTCCATCGCCAAGGTGGACCCGGCCGCCCCGCTGGAAGAGGTCTGCCTGCTCGGCTGCGGCGTCACCACCGGCATCGGCGCCGTGATGAACACCGCCAAGGTGAAGGAAGGTGAGAGCGTCGCCATCTTCGGGCTGGGTGGCATCGGCCTCTCCGCAGTGATCGGTGCCCGTCTGGCCAAGGCCGGTCGCATCATCGCCATCGATATCAACGAGAGCAAGTTCGAGCTGGCCCGCAAGCTGGGCGCCACCGACTGCATCAACCCGAACGATTACGACAAACCGATTCAAGAGGTGATCGTCGAGCTGACCGATGGCGGCGTCGACTTCTCCTTCGAATGCATCGGCAACGTCAAGGTGATGCGTGCAGCGCTGGAGTGCTGCCACAAGGGTTGGGGCGAGTCGGTCATTATCGGCGTCGCCGGAGCGGGTCAGGAGATCAGCACCCGTCCGTTCCAGCTGGTCACCGGTCGGGTCTGGCGCGGCAGCGCCTTCGGTGGGGTACGCGGTCGCAGCGAGCTGCCGAGCTATGTACAGCGCTACATGCAGGGTGAGTTCCGCCTCGATGACTTCATCACCCACACCATGGGGCTTGAGCAGATCAACGAGGCGTTCGATCTGATGCACCAAGGCAAGAGCATCCGCACCGTCATCCACTACTGAGCATGATCACCCCGCCCGCCATCGTGGGCGGGGTGCAGGAGTCCTTCGATGAATCTGGAGATTATCAGCAGCAACAAGAGCTTCGGCGGCAGGCACAAGCGCTATCGCCACCACGCCAGCGTGCTCGGCTGCGAGATGAATTTTGCCATCTATCTGCCGCCCCAGGCCCTCACTGGCCAGAAGGTGCCCGTACTCTACTGGCTCAGCGGCCTCACCTGCACCGATGAGAACTTTATGCAGAAAGCGGGCGCCCAGCGTATCGCCGCCGAGCTCGGCATCGCCTTGGTGGCGACGGACACCAGCCCCCGCGGCGACGGCGTAGCGGACGATCCCGGTTATGACCTCGGCATGGGCGCAGGCTTTTACGTCAACGCCAGCCAGAGCCCCTGGCAGGCGCACTACCAGATGTATGACTACGTTACCCGCGAGCTGCCTGACTTGATAGAGACTCACTTCCCGGTCTCGACCCGGCGCGCCATCAGCGGCCACTCCATGGGCGGTCACGGTGCGCTGATCGCCGCGTTGCGCGAGCCCGGTCGCTACCGCTCGGTCTCGGCCTTCAGCCCGATCTGCCACCCTAGCCGCAGCCCCTGGGGCCAGAAGGCGCTCGGTGCCTACCTCGGCAGCAATCCGCTGTTGTGGCAGGAGTGGGATGCCTGCCAACTGCTGCGCCACCAGCCGGTCACGCCGCTACCAACCTTGGTGGATGTGGGGCTGGATGATCCCTTCCTCGCCGAGCAGCTGCATATCGACGCGCTGGCCGAAGTGGCCGCCAGCAAGGAGTGGCCGCTGGAGCTCAACCGCCACGAGGGCTATGACCACAGCTACTACTTCGTGGCGAGCTTTATCGAGGCGCACCTGCGCTTTCACGCCCGCCACCTCTGATCAAAACAGGCCCGTTGCGGGCCTGTTTCAGTTGTGGTGATCGGTTGATATCAGCTGCCCGCGCGGGTCACCCCGCCGGAGCCTGCGATCTGCTGCTCTACCTTGGGATCGCCCCAGTAGGCGATGTTGCCTGAGCCGGCGATGCCGACTTTCAGCGTCTCCTGCGCCCGCACCTCCACATCACCGCTGCCGGCGATATTGACCTCGACCTCGTTGCCACGCATTTCGCTACCCAGCACATCGCCGGCACCGGCAATGTTCAGCTCGATGCTGGCGGCAGAGCCGCTTCCCAGATCCAGGCTGCCTGCACCAGCGATATTGCCTTTCAATCGCTGTACCTCCAGCTGGCTGGCGACGATACCACCGGTTCCCGCCACCGACAGTTCCAGCGCCTCGCCCTTGAAGCCGTGCAGATCGCCGTTGCCAGTACCTGCCAGCGCCATTTCACTGAGCTCTGGCAGGGTGATGGTGATCTCCAGCGGTTCGGTAGGCCGCAGTCGGTAACCCTCCTTCACCTCGATCTCCAGCTTGCTGCCGCGCTCGGTCAGCTCCAGATAGGGCAAGATATTTGCCTGCCCCTTGATCAGGATGCCGCGCTGCTCCCCCGCCACCAGATGGAGGGTAGCTGGAGTTCCCGCCAGCACCCGGGTCACCCGCTCGCCCAGTGCCTGCTGGCGCTCGACCGGGACACCTTCCCCCTTGATCTCGGTGTCGGCAAAGACGTTGCAACCTCCCATCACCAACGCCACCAAGACGCCAATCATCCACCGCATAACTGTTCTCCTTTTTATTTATTGATAAGCCACCTGACAGGCCCTGTTCGAAACCACAAAAATAGAGGCCGTATGAAACCATAGATAGCAATGGCCATGCCAGAAGCTAACCATATGATTTTCAATCAAAATAAAATCAACAGTAAGAAGTGGTACGCATTAAAAAGAGCCATTTAGACCACCATTTGGCGAATCTGACCATCCCCTAACAGGCAGGTGGAGAGCTGGCTGGCAAGCCGTTCGCGAGGTCGCTACGCTGACAAACCGTGGAAGTTTTGGATTGCCCTGCCGGTCTGTTGAGCCAATAGTGGTACTTCGTACGTACCAAGCTCTCCATTGCGGTAATGTCATTACCACTGTCTTGTCAGTCTTCACTGCCAACAAGGAGTCAGAGCGTGACCCAAGCAAGCCCTCTCTATTCCACTGCCACCGGTCTGCCGGAGCCGACTCGCACCCCGTTGCTGACCGGCAGCGATTCCGAGCAGAAACGGCGCGAGCTGCTCGCCTACTTCTGCCAGACCTTCGATCTCTACGACTCGCTGTTCGACTGTCTGGCCGATGAGCGGGCCTGGTTCAACAAGGCGATCCCCCTGCGCCATCCGCTCATCTTCTACTACGGCCACACCGCTGCCTTCTTCATCAACAAGCTGCTGGCGGCGCGCCTGATCGACCAGCGGCTGGATGCCCGCATCGAGGCCATGGTCGCCATCGGGGTGGACGAGATGAGCTGGGACGATCTGGACGAGACCCACTACGACTGGCCCAAAGTCAGCGAGCTGCGCAGCTATCGGGCCAAAGTCCGTTCGCTGGTGTGCGATTTTATTCGCCAGATGCCGCTCACTCTGCCCATCGACTGGCAGAGCCCGGCCTGGGTGATCCTGATGGGGATAGAGCACGAGCGCATCCACCTCGAGACCTCCAGCGTGCTGATCCGCCAGTTGCCACTCGCCTGGGTGCGGCCGCAGCCTTATTGGCCCACCTGTACCGAAGCCCGCCACCGCATTGACCAGGTACCCGCCAACAGCCTGCTGCCGGTGGCCGGCGGCAAGGTGCGCCTTGGCAAGCAGGACGCCACCTACGGCTGGGACAACGAATATGGCGAGCGCCATATCGAGCTGGCCCCGTTTCAGGCCAGCCGCATGCTGGTGAGCAATGCCGAGTACCTCGCCTTCGTCCAGGCGGGCGGCTACGACCAGCAACAGTGGTGGGATGAGGAGGGATGGGGCTGGTGCCAGTACGCCAAGGCGCAGATGCCCACCTTCTGGGTGGGAGATCCCACCGAGCCCGAACAATTGCAACTGCGGCTGATGACCGAGCAGGTCGCCATGCCATGGGACTGGCCAGTCGAGGTGAATCAGCTGGAGGCGGCTGCCTTCTGTCGCTGGCAGGCGGCCCGGACCGGACTCCCCATCCAGCTGCCGAGCGAGGCGGAATGGATGCTGCTGCGCGAGCAGCTACCCGGCGATCAGCCGGACTGGACGGAAGCCCCCGGCAATATCAATCTGGCCCGCTTTGCCTCCTCCTGCCCGGTGGATGCCTGCCCGCAAGGGGAGTTCTTCGATCTGGTAGGCAATGTCTGGCAGTGGACCAGCACCGCCATCGACGGTTTCGACGGCTATAAAATCCACCCGCTCTACGACGACTTCTCCACCCCCACCTTTGATGGCAAGCACACCCTGATCAAGGGCGGGAGCTGGATCAGCACAGGTAACGAAGCGCTCAAATCATCCCGTTACGCCTTCCGGCGTCACTTCTTCCAGCATGCGGGTTTCCGCTATCTGGTCTCCCGTTATCAGGAACCCGTTATCGTGAATCCCTATGAAACCGACACGCTGGTCGCTCAGTACCTCGACTTCCAGTACGGCCCGAGCTACTTCGGGGTAGCCAACTACGCCAAGACGCTTGCTGATCTTGCTGGCGAGCTCTGCAGCAACCACCAGCGGGCGCTGGATATCGGCTGCGCCACCGGCCGTGCCAGCTTCGAACTGGCCCGCCACTTCCAGCATGTGGACGGGGTGGACTACTCGGCCCGCTTCATCGATGTGGCGCTGGCCCTCGCCAGCCAGGACAGCTTCCGCTACGCCATTCCGCTGGAGGGTGAACTGGTGGAGTATTGCGAGGCACGCCTGTCGAGCCACGGGCTGGGGGCAAGTCAGGCTGAGCGCATCCACTTCAGTCAGGGGGATGCCTGCAACCTCAAGCCCAAATATGACCACTACGATCTGGTGCTCGCCTCCAACCTGATCGACCGGCTGCGGGAGCCCGCCCGCTTCCTGCGGGACATAGCACCCCGGCTGCGCAGCGGTGGCCTGCTGGTGCTTACCAGCCCCTATACCTGGCTGGCGGAATATACCCCGCCCGCCAACTGGCTCGGCGGCATTCGCGAAAACGGCGAGGCGCTCACCACCTATCAGGCGCTGCAACGGCTGCTGGCGGCGGAGTTCGAGGAACACTGCCCGCCCCGGGATGTGCCCTTCGTCATCCGCGAAACCGCCCGCAAATACCAGCACACGGTGGCGCAGCTGACCGTCTGGCGCAAACGCTAATCCGCCGATCGGCACGCAGATGAGAAGAGGGAGGCCAACGGGCCTCCCTCTTGTTATGGCAATAAAAACGGCGCGAGTATCAATGCCCCTGCTCGTGATAGCGGCGGGCCAGCACGGCGCAGACCATCAGCTGGATCTGGTGGAAGATCATCAGCGGCAGCACCATCACCCCGACGCTGGCGGCCGGGAACATGACGTTGGCCATCGGCACCCCGTTGGCCAGACTCTTCTTGGAGCCGCAGAAGACGATGGTGATCTCGTCCGCCTTGTCGAACCCGAGGCGACGGCTGATCCAGACGTTCCAGCAGAGCACCAGCGCCAGCAAGACGCAGCTCAGCAGCACGATACTGGCCAGATCGTACCAGCCTACTTGATGCCAGATCCCCTGCACCACCGCCTCGCTGAAGGCGACGTAGACCACCAGCAGGATGGAGCTCTGATCCAGCTTGCCGATGAGCGGCCGATGGCTATCGACCCAGCGGCCGATAAGCGGGCGCGACAGGTGGCCCACCACGAACGGCAGCATCAGCTGCACCATGATGGCCTGGATGGAGTGCCAGGTGTCGATCCCCTCCCCTTGCACGTGGATCATCATCCCCACCAGCACCGGCGAGAGGAAGATGCCGAGGATGCTGGAGGCCGAGGCGCTGCACACCGCCGCTGACACATTGCCCCCTGCCATCGAGGTAAAGGCGATGGCCGACTGCACGGTGGCCGGCAGGGCGCAGAGATAGAGGAAGCCGAGGTAGATGGCCGGGCTCAGCCAGCTCGGTACCAGCGGGGTGAGCAGCAGCCCCAGCAGCGGAAACAATACGAAGGTGCTGAGCATCACCACCAGATGGAGCCGCCAGTGGCCGAGGCCTGCCAGCAGGTTCTGGCGCGACAGCTTGGCGCCATGCATGAAGAAGAGCAGCGCCACCGCCAGCTTGGTCAGCAGACCGAACCAGACGGCTACCTGCCCCTCGCAGGGGAAGAGGGAGGCCAGGGTGACCACCGCAATCAGCACAACAGTAAAGGGATCCAGACGCACGAAAGGTCTCCATCAGAAGGGCATCCTGCAGCCATGGCGACAGTCAGGATTGGGGAGGACAAGAAACAGAGCGGGAGATGTCTGGCACCTCCCGCTAAAACGAACCTCCAGCTTACCCCGATAACGGAGAGGCGCAACGTTGTGCAGCGGTTAATTGTTCATCAATGCTTAACGCCTTTGCTTTGTTGAATAGCGGAAGTTGCTGACCCGCGGCCAGATAGCGCCAAACCGGCGCGAAATGGATAAAAAAACGGGCGACCAAGGCCGCCCGTCACGCTTTTTCACCCAGCCGATCAGCGCTGGCTGGCCAGCTTGCCGTTGCCGCTTTTCTTCTCATTGCCGGCGAGCTTGCGGGCCTGCCGCTTCTCGAAGCGGGAGATCCACCAGTAGGCCAGCGCCGAGAAGACCGCTGTCATGAAGACGTTGATGAAGAAGGCGCGCACCAGATCCACTCCGGCCGGGAAGGCGGAGGCGCTCATGCTCACCACGAAGATGGCGATCAGCACCGACACCACGCCCATCCCGAACTTGCGCGACCCCATGCGGAAATCGCGGGGGGTGTCGTCATGTTTCCAGCGGAACACGAAGTAGGCCACCATGATGAAGATCGGCGGCAGCATGGCAGTCCCTGCAGTGAGGTTGATGGCGGTGTTCATCATCTGCTGCACCGACTCGGAGCCGAAGCCGTTGACCACCAGCATCGCGAACACGAAGACAAACTGCCACCAGGCGGCGCGCACCGGCACGCCGTGCTCGTTGAGCTGGGTGGTCTTCTCGCCGTAAACCCCCTGCGGGATCTCGGAGAAGTGGATCTTCACCGGCGCCGAGGTCCACATCATCATGGAGCCGAACATGGCGATAAACAGCACCACGCCGACGAAGCGGCCAACCAGCGCCTCGGAGAGCCCGAAGTACTGCGCCATGCCGGTGAAGATCTCCACCATGCCGCCGGCATAGGTGAGGCTCTCGCGCGGTACGAACACGTTCACCAGCAGGGAACCAACCGCATACATGGCACCGATGACGATACCCGCACTGATGATCACCTTGATAAAGGACTTCTGGCCGCCCTTCACGTCATTGAGGTAGGCCGCTGCGGTCTCGGCACCGCCCGCCGCCTGGAAGATCCAGCACATGATGCCCAGCGTCGCCCAGTTGACGGTGGGAGTCATCGCCTCCAGCGTGATGGGCTGGGCCGGCACATGATCGCCACTCAGGGCCATCAGGGCGCCCAGCACATAGATGGCGAACAGGGCAAATACCCCGTAGGCCACGATCTCGGCAATCTTGCCGAGCCAGCTCGCCCCCTTGGTGGAGATGTGGGTCGCCGCCGCAAACAGCACGATGGAGATGATCGAGGTGACCATGGGCGAGAAGCTGTACTCATAGCCCAGCATGGCGTAGGAGGCGTAGGCGATGACGTTGGGTAGCAGGGAGACGAACCAGAACAGGTTCACGAACCAGTAGAGAAACGAGCCCAGATAGGCCATCCGGGTGCCGAGCGGTTTTTTAAGCCAGTCGTACATCCCCGACTCGGAGTTTTTGTTGGCCGAGACGAACTCGGCGATGATGAAGACGAACGGAATGAAGTAGACGATGGTCGCCAGCAGGAAGATGGGGGCTGAGCTGAGCCCCAGCTCGATGTTGTTGTTGACGATGTTGCGCACGTTGAACACGGCGGCAAAGGTCATCGACAACAGGGCAAACTTGCCTATGGTGCCGCGTACGGATTCAGACATGGTGTCCTCCAGTGGACTCGCGCTCCCTGCGGGTAACGCGGTGACTCTGTGATGTGTTCGGCAAGGGTCTGTCGGCCCCGCGCTTTACTCTCTTGTTATGATCGGGCCGCGTGGACGACCTCCTTGGTGAACCGGTGCAGTCTCCCGCACCGGCTCGCAATACCGTTCAGACGATCGGGGTGCCCGGCGCCATCGGCACCCGCGGCTGCAACAGCACGCTCTGGCTCTCGTCCGGCGTCTCGGCGCAGAGCAACATGCACTCGGAACGCTCACCGCGCATCCTGGTGGGCTTGAGGTTGGTCAGTACCACCACCTCGCTGCCCATCAGATCCTCTTCGCTGTAGTAGGGCACCAGACTGGTGACGGTCTGCAGCGGCCGCTCGCCCCCCACGTCGATCTGGACGATGTAGAGTTTGTCAGCCCCGGGGTGGCGCACCACCTCCAGCACCTTGCCCACCTTCATCTCGACCCGTTTGAATTCGGCAAACTCGATCGTCTCGCTCATGCTCTTTTCCTTTTCTGGTTCAACGGTTTGCGGGTGGCCAACGGCCACCCGGTTTGATTGGGATTCAATGCCGTGCTTATGGCGTCTGCATGGCAACCTGCGCTGTCGGCTGGGCCTCTTTGGCGCGCGCTTCGGCGCTGAGGGAGGCCTCGTATTTGTTGTATTTCCACCAGGCGAAGCCGAGGAAGATCACGATCCCGCCGACGTTGTAGAAGATGATGGTCATGATGTCGGCGCCGGTCGGGAAGGTGGAGGCGAGGAAGCCCACCGAGAAGATGGCGATCAGCACCGAGACCACAGCGATGCCGGTGGTACGTGAGCCCATCTTGAAATCCCGTGGCAGGTGGTCGAGCTTCAGGCGCAGATTGAGGTAGGCCAGCATGATGAACAGCGGCGGCAGCATAGAGGCGGCGGCGGTCATGTTGATGACGGTGTTCATCAGATCCTGCGCTGTGTTGGAGCCCAGAGTCGGGATCACCATCAGCGGCAGCACGATGAGGTACTGGATCCAGGCTGCACGGGCAGGCACGCCGTTCTCGTTGAGCTCGACCGTCTTCTTGCCGAAGATGCCGGCCGGGATCTCGGAGAAGAAGATCTTCACCGGGGTCGCCGTCCACATCAGCAGGGAGCCGAACATGGCGGTGAAGGAGACCAGCCCGACGAAGCGGTTCATCAGGATCTCCGGCAGGCCGAAGTAGGCCGCCAGCCCTTCAAATACCTGCACCGAGCCGCCGGTATATTTCAGGGTCCCGCTCGGTACGAACACGTTGATCAACAACGACGCGATGGAGTAGAGCACCCCGATAAAGATCCCGGCGATGATGATCACCTTCACGAAGGACTTGGAGCCGCCCTTCACGTCATTGACGTAGACCGCCACCGACTCGGCGCCACCGGCTGCCATAAAGATCCAGGTGGTGATGCCGAGGAAGGCCCAGCTGAAATCGGGGATCATCGCCTCTACAGTGATGGGGTCAGCCGGTTGCACGCCGCCCACCAGTGCCGCACCCGCCAGCAGAATGTAGGAGAGGGTCAGCAGCAGCATCAGGGACGAGGTCACCGAGGTGATGGGGCCGAGCATCTTGGCGCCGTTGGTGGAGACGTAGGTGGCAAAGGCGAACAGCACCATGCTCAAGGCCGTGGTCGCCACCGGGGTGAGAATGTACTCGTAGCCGAGAAAGGCATAGGAGGCGTAGGCGATAACCCGCGGCAGCAGCGAGGTGAAGAAGAAGAGGTTCACGAACCAGTAGGTGTAGGCGGAGATAAAGGCCCAGCGCCCGCCGAGGGAGCTCTTCACCCAGGCATACACCCCCGCTTCGGAGTTTTTGTTCAGTGACACAAATTCCGCAATGATCAGACAAAACGGAATGAAGTAGAAAATGGTGGCCAGAAAGAACATCGGGGCGGAGGCCAGACCAATCTCGATGTTGTTGTTGATGACGTTGTTGAAGCTGAATACCGCCGCGAAGGTGAGCGACAGCAGACCAAACTTGCCTATCGTATTCCGTTTGGAATCAGACATGGTGCATCTCCAGACCTGTAGTTATTGCAGCGAAAGAGCGGGGCATGATTTGTAGGGTGAGCCCCACCCTTCCGGCTTTTGTCAGTGCAGAACCGGCGGCTTGTTATTTGTTCTTGAAGTAGCCGCCTTCGACGGTGACCTTGATGATCACCTTGCGCACCGGCGCATCGCCGACAAACCGGTAAGCCTCGTCGTTCTCGAAGATCACTACCTGCCCGTTACCCACCTGCTGGCGCTCACGCACCTCACCAGCCAGCCACTCGCGGTCTGTGGTGTCGTCATAGGCCTGCTCGACCGCCAGCTCCGATTTGGGGGCCCACTCCACCGTCTCTGCTCCTTCCAGGTAGTAGTGGACGTCGAAGTAGCGGCGCTGCCCCTCGAACAAAGAGGCGGCCGGGCTGGCCCCCTCCTGCAAGCGATAGGTGAGGGAGTCACCGATGGAGTGGCAGATGCCGGGCTTGAGGTTTGGCAGGTTGTTGATGGCCTCCACGCAGCGGCCCCACTTCTTGCCCTCCCGGTAGATGTTTTTGAACAGGGTCAGGTTGTCCAGGGTGATCATGCGAGGTTCCTCCCGCCGTTGATGGTGAGGTCGAGCCCGGCCAGCGCAGCCGGATTGAGGTTGCCACGGGCGATGGGCAGCAGGGTCAGGCCGAAGCTGAACGGCTCGAAGCGCACCCGCCAGGAGTCCAGCACCTCGGAGCCCCAGGAGTTGGAGCCGAGCCCCAGTACCTTGTGATCCAGATTGAGGGTGAGATAACCACAGGGCTCCAGCTCGTTGATGTGCTGCGCCGCGTGGATATGCTCCCAGCTGTAGGGCCAGACGCTCAGGTTGATGGGGGCATCAGGTCGCACGTAGAGACCGGCGCCGTGGCGGTTGGTCAGGGTCGCCCAGCGCACCTGCTGGCGGTTGCCGTTGTCCTGCGGGAAGGGGTAGTGCTCCCACATCTCGCTGACTGTGCTCTGGAAGCTGTCGATCCAGTTGCTCTGGCGGCTGTCCTGATAGTTTTCGCCCGGCCCCATGCCGTAGTAGTGCACCCGGTCGAGATCCTGACGAATGCCCAGCTCGAAGCCGATCTTGGGGATGATGTCGTCATAACCGCCGTAGGGCTGACCGGAGAGTGCCACGTGCAGCTGACCGTTCGGGCTCAGGGTGTAGACGTAGCGGCAGCGCATGCCGAAGTCGAACACCGGCGGCGCGATCAGGCTCTCTACCGTCACCTCGACCGCCTCACCCAGCTGACGCCAACTCAGAGTGCGGAAGTGCTCCTGCATGATCTGCAGGTGGTTCGGGTGCCACAGGCTCTCGTACTCCTGCTTGTGGTTGTCGATCATCGGCTTGAAGAAGGTGAGGCGCGGCGCCCGCTCAATCAGCTCGATACCATCCTGCTGCCAGCTCACCAGCTTGCCGTCGAGGCGCGAGAAGCGCAGGACAAAGCCGCTGCCACTTAAGACAAGTGCGAGGCGTTCATCGGCAATCTGCAGTGCAGTAGCGTTGGGATTGGCAAAGGGTCGCAGCTGGCGAGTCGATGCCTTCAGTTGGAACTGGTACTGGCCCAGCTCGTGCTCCGCCGCACTGTAACGGGTGGCGGTGGCCTTGATGACCCGCAGCTGGACGAAGGTTTCCCGCCCATCGAGGGATGGCAGTTCGAGTTGCAACTCGGTGATGGCACCGGGAGCCACCCCTTCCAGCCGGATTTGCTGGCTGGCCAGCAGCTCGCCTTCGGCCTTCACCTCGACCAGCAGACGGATGTCGTCGAGAGTGGAGAACCAGTAGCGGTTTTCCACCGCCAGCTTGCCGCTCGCCAGATCCAGAGCGCGCACCTTGACCGGGCAGATCACCTGCTTGTATTCGCGCAGGCCCGGCCCCGGGGTCTGATCCGGATAGATGAGGCCATCCATGCAGAAGTTGTAGTTGTTGGGATAGTCGCCATAGTCGCCACCGTACTTGTAGACGGGGCGGCCCTGCTCGTCCTGATCCAGAATGCCGTGATCGCACCACTCCCAGATGTAGTGGCCCTGAATGTGGGGATGGCGGTCGAACACCTGCTGATATTCGCTAAGACCGCCCGGGCCGTTGCCCATGGCGTGGGCGTATTCGCAGAGGATGCGCGGCTTGGCCATCGGGAACTCGCCGAAGCAGTTCATCTGGGAGACGCGGGAATACATGGTGCTCACCACATCCACTACCTCGGCATCGCGATCCTCTTCGTAGTGCACCAGCCGGGTCGGGTCGATCGCCTTGCAGCGCTGGTACATGGCTCTGATGTTGCAGCCGTAACCGGACTCGTTGCCGAGCGACCAGATGATGATGGAGGGGTGGTTCTTCTGGGCGTGCACGTGGCGCTCGATGCGATCCACGAACACCGGCTCCCAGAAGGGGTCATCGGTGATGCGGCTGAGATCGCCGACGTTGGCAAAACCGTGGGTCTCCACGTCGGTCTCCGCCATCACGAACAGACCGTACTGGTCACACAGCTCGTAGAAACGCGGGTCGTTCGGATAGTGGGCAGTGCGCACCGAGTTGAGGTTGTGCTGCTTCATCAGCACGATATCGCGCTCCACCCGATCCATGCCGACCGCGCGGCTCTTGAGGTGGTCGTTGTCGTGGCGGTTCACCCCGTGCAGCTTGAGGTAGTGGCCGTTGACGTAGAAGAGGCCATCCTTGACCTTGATCTCACGCACCCCGACCCGCTGCGGGATCACTTCCAGCAGCTCGCCCTGACCGTTGTAGAGGGAGAGTTGCAGCTGATAGAGGTACGGATCTTCGGCGCTCCACAGATGGGGGCTGGCCAGATCCAGCGTGAAGCGGCAATCACACTTGCCGTCGATGGCGAGATGATCGAGCAAACCGCTGGCGAGCTCGTTGCCCTGATCCAGGAGCGACCAGACCAGACGGTGATCACGGACGGGCGTCCCCAGATTTTCCAGCTGGATATCACAGCTCAGGGTGGCACTTTGATTGTCATCGGCCAGCGCGGTGCGGATGAAGAAGTCCTGCACATGGGCGGCCGGTTTGCCCACCAGATAGACGTCGCGGAAGATCCCCGCCATCCACCACATGTCCTGATCTTCGATATAGGTGGAGTCAGCCCACTGCATCACCCTTACCGACAGCAGGTTCTCGCCGATGTTGGCGTAGGCACTGATATCGAACTCGGCGGTGAGACGGCTCCCCTTGCTGAAACCGACGTAGTGGCCGTTCACATAGACCTCGAAGTAGGTCTCCACCCCATCAAACTTGATGATCACCTGCTCGCCGTCCCAGGCCGGGCTCAGCGTGAAGCTGCGCTGATAGGCGCCGGTGGGGTTGTTGGTCGGCACGAAGGGCACGTCGATGGGGAAGGGAAAACCTTCGTCGGTGTACTGCAGCTGACCATGTCCTTCCATCTGCCACATGTTGGGCACGGTGATCTGGCCCCACTCGCTCATGGGGCTGTGATAGAAGGCCTCCGGCACCTGCAGGGGGTGGTCAAAGTAGTGGAACTGCCACTGGCCGCCAAGGCTCAGAAAACGACGGCTCAGCTCGCGCTGCATGGTTGCCGCCAGCGCGTGGTCGGCATAAGAGAAGAAGTAGGCGCGCGGAGCCAGCCTGTTTTCACCAACGAATTGGACGTTTTCCCAGTTATTCACATGTCCTCCCGGAACAAGGCAACGTTAACTGGGTAAACTCTAGATAAACATTTACTAAATATCAGCTTTGGATTGGTAAAGTTTTAACCTGATCACAATGAACAGATGGTTTTGTGAGCGAGATCAGAAGCGGGAGATAAAGGAGGGCAAGATATGGAGGAGTGGCATGGATGTTGATGACAGTTGGCTGACTAGCAATAAAATCAACTATAAAACAATATGATATGAAGTTGTTGGATGATATGGGAAAGAGGTTTGCTTGGGAGATGTGTCGCACCACCGCAAGATGGTGCGACTAAAAAGCAGAATATTTTACTAAAATCAGCGAGTGGTGCCGCGCAGGGTCAACTTGCTCGGTACCAGCACCCGAAGGGGAATATCCCGCTCGTCTCGCAGCCGCTCAACCAGCAGATTGACCCCCTGGGAGCCCATCAACTCGGAGTGGATCCGCACCGTAGAGAGCGGCGGGAAGGTGAACTTGGCGGTCGGGATATCGTTGACGCTGATAAGCTCGATCTGCTGGGGAATCGCCAGTCCCTTCTCATGAATGGCACGCAGCACGCCAATGGCGATGGAGTCGGAGGCGACAAAGAGCGCTTTGGGCCAGTCACCCGCCAGCATCTCCTTCGCCAACTGGTAGCCGGAGGCGCTGGAGAAATCCCCACGATAGAGATCGTTCTCCTGCACCACCCCCAACCGCTGGCCATAATCCCGGAAGGCCAGTTCACGCAGATCCGGATTCTCATCCTGGCCACCGATATAACCGATGCGCTGGTGTCCCTGAGCGATAAAATAATCCACCACTTGCTGGCTGATCAGGGCGAGATCCACATCGACCGAGTCGAACTCTCCCTGTGAACGGCAGTCGACAAACACCAGCTGGCTGGAACAAGCCCTTAGCTGGACGAGACGTTCGGCTGTGAGTGTGCCGACCACCAGAATGCCATCCACGGCGCTCAGTTCGCGCCCTTCACCGCAGTTGTAGAGATGAGTCAGTTCGATATTGAGGCGGGCACTTTGGGTCTCGATGCCATAACGGATAGCGAGATAGTAAGGGTCGTTGACCTCGGTACTCTGGGGATAGGCATAGACCACCAGAAAGTGCAGCTTGCTCTTATGTACCCCCTTGCGGGCGCTGCTGGTCTTGTACTCCAGCCGTTCGGCAATCTCGAAGATCCGCTGCTTGGTCTCTTCCTTGACGCTCAGGCTGGGATCCTCGTTCAGTACCCGGGATACCGTGGCGAGAGAAACCCCCGCTTCCTGTGCAATTTCCTTCAACGTAGCCATCAATACCTCGCTGGCAGCATCACGTGTTAATCGGCAACGGCTAAAGAGTAACGGGCAATCCCTTGATAGCCCAGCACTTTTACTAAAATGCCGGCGGCATGGCAGATTTTTGGAAGTCAGAAATGCAAAAAGGCCTCCCGAATGGGAGGCCTCTTCTAAGTAGGTGCCTGACAGTGTCCTACTCTCGCATGGC
>NZ_CAWLMI010000054.1:0-21861 GCF_963862045.1 Aeromonas sp. 159
CCAGCAGATTGGTCTGCTCGGCTATAGTGGCGATCACCTCGGTGATCTGCCCCACCTGTTCACTCTGATGCTCCAACAGCCCCATGGCTTCGTTGGCCTGTCCAATCATGGCGGCAATCTGCTGCATGGTATCGCTCATTCGTGCCAGCGCGGCCTCTCCCTGACGGGTCTGCTGCCGCACCTGATGGGCACCATCCGCCACACCGGCAATGTTGCCAGCCACATCACGAGCACTCACTGACATCTGATCGATAGCCGCCGCCACCGCATCGACCCGCTGATCCTGCTCCGTCAGATCCGCCACTATGGCTCTGGTGGTGCTGCCCACATCGAGACAGGCCACCTCGACCTGCCCCACTGCGCCCTGCAACTCCCCGACCAGATGATGTAACTGGGCAGACATCCGGTTGATGGAGCCGGTCAATTCTCCCAACTCATCCTGCCCTGTGATTGGCAAGGGCTCGGCCGCCAGCCGACCATCCGCAACCTGCCCCGCCCGGGTCACCAGACAGGCAATGTCACGGGTCAGACGGCGACTAAAGAACCAGGCGACCACCATGCCAAGCACGATGGCGCTGCCGGTAGCCAACAGCAGTGTCTGGTTGATAGCCCTCCCGGCTCCGGTCATCTGCGCCGAAATCTGATCCACCTCGGCACGGGTTTTCCCCACCTGCTGGACTAGCTGCTCGCTGAGGCTGGACTGCATCGGCTCGATGTCGGTGGCCATCAGGTAGTTTGCCTGATCCCAATCCGGTGCCTGGCGCTTCTCGATCACCTGTCCCACCAGCTCGGAGAAAGGGGTCGCCATCTCTTCAAACAGCTGCCAGAGGCTCTGCTGGGTGTCGGTAAAGAGCGCGGCTTGCTGTTTAACCTCAGCCACACGCTGCTGATGAAACTGGTAGTAATCCTGATACTTGCTGCGGTATTCGGGGTCGCCTGAGATAAGAAAATCCCGCAGGGCTGAGAGGGCGTTGGCGAGGCTGTTGTAGGCATCCCCCACCTGTTTGAGCAGCATGCGGCGATCGCCGGAGAGTTGATCCTGCGGAGTGCCAACTTCTTCATTGGCAAAGGATTGCAGCTGATCGAGCGCAGCCTCCGCCAGCGGCCCCGCCTCCTGCAGCATCAGGGTGTGAGCGGGCAGATTCTCTTCACTCTGGGCGATGGTCCACACCTTCTCCTGATGGCTTTTGAAGGTCTCGAGAGACTTGGCGAGCGCCGGACTGAAGGCCTGATGGGCAATGGCCTGCCAGGCCGACTCCCACTCCTGCTTGAGGCGGGAAGCCTGAGCCGGATCCTTGCCGAGGATAAGATAGCCACGCAAGGCGGAAACGGTGGCAACCAGCGCCTTCTGGCTCGTTTCATCCCGCTGCAGGGCGGGCAGCGCCTGCTCCAGCAGGGTGTGTTGGGCCTGATGGATCTGGGTCAGCCGGTAATAGACCAGCGTGGAGGAGAGCAGGATCAGCAGGTTGATAAAACCGAAGCTGAGCAGCAACTTGCTTGAGATTTTCATGAACATCCTTGTTCAAACGGAGGGATCCAGCCAACAGAATCAGATAGATATCAGTGTAGGCAATCTATCTTGCCAAGTCCGGTGCCAATTAGCCAATTCACTGCGCGGCATCGGGCGGGCAGAGAAAAATCCCTGACAGAGGTCGCAACCGAGTTGGGCCAGCACTCGCCAGGTCGCCTCATCCTCTACCCCTTCCGCCACCGACTTCAGCCCCAGCTTGCGGGCCAACTCGATACTGGACTCGATGATAGCCAAACGTGACGGATCGGCATGGCAGCGATCGACGAAAGAGCGATCCAGCTTGAGTTCGGTGAACGGCAACAGTGCCAGCTGCTGCATCGAGGAGTAGCCGGTACCAAAATCATCGATGGAGAGGCCAAAACCATGCATCCTTAGCCGGGTCAGCACCTCCAGAGACTTGCCCAGATCCTGCACGAATGCGCTCTCGGTCACCTCGAGGGTGATGAGCTCAGGATTGATACTCCAGCGCTTGCACTGATCAATCAATAAGTTGCAGAGGTCCCCTTCAATGAGTGAGGTGGTGGAGAGGTTCATCGACAGATTGAGTGACAACCCGGTTTCCTCCCATAAATGGCCATCACTCAGAGATTTGCTGATGATCACCTCGGTCAACGGATCGATAAGCCCGTTGCTCTCCGCCAGTGAAATAAAACGCCCGGGAGGGATCAGGCCAAACTCCGGGTGTTGCCAGCGGGCCAACGCCTCCATCCCGACCCACTCACCGGATGCAAAACTCACCTTGGGCTGATACCAGGGCAGCAGTTGATCTTGCTCGATCGCCCGACGCAACTCATCGAGTCCTATTCTGTGCCCCTCTTCTTCTCTGACTGGTTCCTGCCGGGGTGACCAAGCCTGGATAAGCCGCTGGAGCTGCTGCGGCGTTGAGGGTTTCTCTATGCGACCGAGCACCTGCAGGCCATAAGCGGTACTCATACGCAATACGGCTTCGACCACATCACCCTCAAGCGCGCTGGAGAGGATAATGCCGCCCTGAAAACCACCCAGCGACAGGCGGCGCAACAGCGCCATGCCATCCATTCCGGGCATTCGCAGATCGCAAAACAGGATATCGACGTTGTGTTGCTGGCTAAGCGCCAACGCCTCGATACCATCAACCGCTTCCAGTAGATTCTGGTAACCCAGGCTGCGGATCTGGTGCAGCAGCGCCTTGCGCTGAAATCCATGGTCTTCCACGACCATGATGACCAACTCATGTTGTGCTTTTTTCATCGAGCCATAATCCAATGTCGTGGGCAATCGCCGTCATCAACCTCTGCACTGTGCTGACCAGATCGTCGAGCTCGTCGAGCCGCTTCAATCGCGCTGCCGATTCCAGCATGGCAGCCTGGCTGGCAAGCTCCTCCAACCCGACCATTCGGGCAGCCCCCTTGATCCGGTGGGCTGTCTCTACCAAAGCGCTGGCATCATGACAAATCAGTGCTGCCATCATGGCCTCGCCATCCTGCCGGTTGGAATCGAGATACTCCACCGCCATGGCTCGCGCGGTCAGCTCGTCACCAAACAGCGCCAACCAGCGCTCAGCCTGCATGCCTGTAGCCCCAACAACGGGCGCAACCGCGCTTCTGGTTGGCGTCCTCTCTGCCAGCCAATGGGCCAGCATCTGGCGCAAGATATCCAGCGGGTAGGGCTTCAGTAACATGTCACTCATGCCTGCCTCTACCATACGAGCACTCGCCTCTTCCGACGTATCTGCCGTTACCCCTATGATGGGGGCCGTCACTCCCGCAGCCCGCAGCGCCTTGGTCAGGGCATAACCATCCATCACCGGCATATGGCAATCAGTCAACAGCAGGGAGAATTGCTGTCCCTGCCAGGCCCGCAGAGCCTTCTCGCCATCTTCCACAACCTGAGCCTCGATACCAAGAATGGCCAACTGCCGTGCCAGCAAGGCACGATTGACCGGATGATCATCAGCCACCAATACTTTGCCACCCAGCTTCTCTGCAAGCGCAGGGAGGATTGGTGTGACCCGCTCCTGTAGCAATTCGTGGCAACTCTCCAGCAGAAGATCCGGATAGAGAGGAGATAGACCCAGGCGCCACCATTTCTGTTCACCAATCCGACCTCGTAACGCCTCATCGGGTGACGCTATGATCCCCTTCAGCGCAGAGTGTTGCAGCCAGCTTTGCCATTCCCCCCCCAACGCTTGCTCAAGCCACCGTTGATCGGCCAACAGCAACCCGTCCAGTGAGCGACTGAGCTCATTGGCCCCCAAGTACCTGAGCTTGGCCCCCTGCCGTACCATGGCCGCTTCGAGGTTGGTGTCATCGCTGAAGAACCACCATTCTGTGTCAGCCAGAGCTGGGGGATCCCACTGCGGATTGGTTAGCGGCACGGTAAAACGGAAGCTGGAGCCCTCTCCTGCCTTGCTGGTCAGTGTCAGTGCCCCCCCCATTTTGCATACCAACTGCTCACAGATTGCCAACCCCAGTCCGGTGCCACCAAAACGACGGTTGATATCTGACTCCACCTGCTCAAAAGGCGTGAACAGCAGCGCCTGCTTCTCTTCGGCGATCCCGATGCCGGTGTCACTGACACTGATGGTCAATTGCTCGCTCAGGTAGCTGACCCGGATAGTAATCCCCCCTTGTTCGGTAAACTTCACCGCATTGTTGAGCAGGTTGGAGATGACCTGACCGATACGCACCCCGTCGATGTCGGCCCAATCCGGCACATGATGCTCCCACTCCAGCACCACGTTGAGCCCCTTGTTATGAGCCAGTGCCGCATGGCCACGAATGGCATCGCAGATCACCGTTTGCAACCGGCTGCTCTGGTAATTCAACTGCAACTGACCCGCTTCTATCTTTGAGAAATCGAGGATGTCATTGACCAGATAGAGCAGGTTATTGGTCGAGGTGACCACATTGCGCACCATAAAACGCTGGTCGTCGTTGAGCTCGCTCATTTGCAGCAATTCGAGCATGCCATGCATGCCTGAGATGGGTGTTCGTAGTTCATGGCTCATGGTTGCCAAAAAGCGGCTGCGAGCCTGCATCGCCTGCTCGGCATAGGCGCGAGCTTCGCGCAGCTCATATTCCTGTTGCTTGAGGGCAGTGATGTCCTGAATCACCCCGTTAAGGATCAGTGCCTGCTGCTCCTGTCTGACAAAGTTGCCACGCACTTGCAGATAGCGATCTCCATCAGGCCGCTCCACCCTGACCTCCAGATCGAGGGGGGCCAGGGTCTCGGCATGGTTGGCCACCTTGCTGACAAACTCCTGCAGGGCCTGTTCGGTAAAGCCAAATACCTCACCACCCGATTCAGCGTTAAATAAATCCTGGTGAGATACCCCCAGAATCTCGTTGGCCCCCTGAGAGGCATAAAGAAAGCGCCCCTTGCCCGGCCCTTGCCACAAATACTGATAGACCACCCCAGGCATGCTGTCGGTAATCTGGGTAAGGCGATTTTCAGCCTGACGGGCGCGCTCCTCCGCCTCCTTGATCCGGCTGACATCGGTCAGTACTGTCAACACCCCCAGCATATTGCCATCGGGATCGCGATAAGGGCGTTTGGCATAGATAACATGGCAGGGCGTACCATCAGCTCGCAGGTTGCTCCCTGCCCCCTCCAGATCCTGTCCTGTCTGCCACACTAAACGCTCTTCTTCCAACACACTGTTTCTGAGTGTCTCTGGCATGTTTTGCAGCTCCTCACTGCAACTGCCAGCACCGAGAAAAGCATCGCGATAGGCCTGATTGCACAAGGTGATCCGCTGCTCGCTATCACGTAGCGCCACCATGGTTGGCAGTGAGTTGAGCAAAGTCTGTACAAACAGCAACTGTTCGTTCAGCTTGTCCTCTGCGATTTTCCGCTGCGCAATCTGGCGACGCAAACTGCGAGCCCAGAACATCACCAGCAAACCGCTGACGAGCAAGGCGCCCCCCCCTATGGCCAACCACTTGTAAATCAGGGTGTAATCGGATTCGATATTGACCGACACATTGAGCCAGCGTCGCTCCAGCAGTTGCCATTCCTCATCCGTGATGGTCAGCAGCAACTTGTCCATGATTCGGAGCAACTCGGGCTGAGCATTGTCGACAGCCATACTGATAGGTACGGAAAATTCGGGAGAGCTCAGCACCACCTGATACTTCTCATTGAAACCCTTCATTGCCTGCTGTCCCAGATTGGTCATGGTCAAGAGCACATATTCAGCTCGCCCAGTGTCGAGCAAGGTCAGTAAATCGGCATCCTTGCCCACTTCGATAATATTGGCGCCCAGCGCGTGAATGAGAGAGGCTTCGTAAGAGCCCGTCACACCACCAATCAGACGCCCTTTCAGCTCGACCAACGACTTCAGCGGGCGAGCACCGTGTCTGGCTACAACATAGCTGTCGAACTTCAGATAGGAGGAGGTAAAAGAGGCAAAGGACTGACGATCCTTGAGCGGTGTCATCAAGGGAATAAGGTCCACTTTGTGCTCTTTCAGCAGTTTAAGTGACTCCTGCCAGGTATTTGTCGACGCCAGCTCAAAGCGGATCCCGGAGCGCAGACTCAGTAACTTCATCAGGTCTGCCGTATAGCCATGCAATTCACCTTCGTCATCGATTTCACTGATGCCGGCAAATCCGGGGGCAACGGCGAACTTGATGACCTTGTTTCTCTGCTTCAGCCAACTAGCCTCATCAGGTTCCAGCAACAGACCAGCGTTGGCGCGCTCATCTTCCTGATGCAACCGTAGTCGTGAGTCTGCAACGGGTATCCGTTGATATGCCTGCCAAAGCTTCTCGCTCAGTTCTGGCTGGAGGGAACTGGTCGCCATCGTCAGCGTGCTGCCAGAAAGCCACCCAGGAGCGACAACCCCCATTGACGCTGGCATTCTCTCCATCTTGAGGGTAACAATTGGACCCAACTCAAGATATGCATCGACAGCGCCCAGCTTGACCATATAGGTCGCCTCAGTGCGGCTCTCCAGCTCAGTTACATCAGAGATCCCCAAACGAGCCAATTCATTACAACTGCCAAAACCACGAATACAGACCCAGCGTAACTTGCGCGCCTGCTCCAGGGTCAATCGCTGATCCGGGGTATGCATTAAAATGGAGCGAGCATAAGAACCGATACTGCCAATAGGGTTTATCCCCTTCAGCTCAAGAGCATTACGTTCGACTCCGATTAATGCATCGATCTGGCCACCTTTGAGAGCAATCTGGGCATCTACGTAGGAGTTGTAGGAGATATAGCGCAGGGACACGCCCATTTCTGCTGCAATGCGCGAGGCCAACTCTTTGAGCGGGCCGGCATAACGCTGGTTGGGGAGTTGATAGATGAAAGGGGGATAACCACCACGGGGTACCCCAACCAGCAGCTCCTTTTGTGCGGAGATTTCGTTACTTGTGCTCTCATCTTGCGGCTGGGGAGCCGCAACAGCCAACATGCCTGAAAACAACAGCAAAATGGGAAGAAAAAGCTGACGAAGGAGTGGCATAAGGTCTTGTCCTGATGAGTAAAACAGATAGGGCTGCCACCTCTAATCTTGCAGATCCTGACGACGCAAGGCGAGAAAACAATCGCAGCTGTTACAATGAGGGCGGAGAGGATAATACTGAGTCACCAACATGTGAACCTGGAATCAACCGCAAGATGGAAAAATGGCAGGCATGCAGCCTGCCATTTCACTAGCGAGGGGGATCTTATTCTCCCCTTCGCGATCAGGTTATTCGATTCCCGAGGCGGAAGCCGGTTTGATACTCCCGCTCGCGAACGAGGGCAATTTGACCCTGATATCCTTCCAGCCCGATATCCCTGAGCAGGGCGGGTGACAGATTGACCTGCACGAGACGACGCTCGACCCGGGCAATCCTTCTCTGGACCAGGGATTCAACACTGCGCAGTAAAACCAGTTCGATAGACATGACATTCTCCAGTTGAACATGCGGTTCTCCCGGAGAAAGTGGTTATCACCCTGCGGGACGAACCGCGGGTGATAAAAAGACAGGGGTTACCTGTTTACGCCACGCGGTAAAAGAGCACGAGATTTCACGCCGCACGCAGTGCCGCGAGAGAATGCAATATTGAGCATCAGATGTTGCATATTCGTCTCCTTACCGGGTAAAAGTTGAACAGGTTGCAGAAGTCTAAAAAATATCCGAATTTAAAACAAGCCTCTTGCGACTCCTTTTTAAACGTTTTTACGGCATTTTATGCTGCCCGAAGGGGAGCCTGGGGCATCAGATCCCCGAGAGCAGCCGGTACTCCTCCAGCACGTAGGTATCCGTCATGCCGCTGACATAATCGAGCAGCAGCCGCACCCGGTAATACCACTCCTGCTCGTTCTGGCAGGCAAAACGCGGATCCGGGGTGGCGATCGCCAATCGATAGGCCTTGAGATGGCGGGCCGAGAGGCGGTGATAGAGGCGGCGCGCAAAGAAAAGCGTCTGACTCCCCTCCCCGGCCAGCAGACGGGCAAACTGTGGCGCTGGCAGCGACAACAGGCAGGCATAACTGGTCAGCACCCCGCGCAGCGCCGCATACCCCTCCAGCTCAAGCGCTTCCACCTCGGGGCGCATAAAGACCAGCTCGCGGGCCACCCGTTTGAGGATATCGAGCACCCGCGCCGCCGGCGCCTGGCCGTGCAGCAGCGCTTGCGGATAGGATCCCTGCAAAATTGCCTGATGTTCGCTGACATAGCTCTGCGCCGCCAGCGCCACCAGATCCCGGGTCAGCTGCTGGCGAAAATGGGGGAAAAAGCCTCGACCACTGGCAAGCGCGTCACCCAGCAAGGTACCCATGTAGTCACTCTGGTCAGCTGCTCGCAGCGCCGCCAGCAATTCACCCTGAGTCAGGATCCGCCTATCCACCGCATCTTCCAGATCGGCGATGCAGTAGGAGATGTCGTCTGCCGCCTCCATGATGTAGACCAGCGGATGGCGACAGCCGGGGGCCAGCCCCAGACTCTGGCCGAGGGCGCGGTAGAGCGGCTGCTCGCTAAAGAAGATACCTCGTTTGCTGCTCCAGCCATGATGCTGGCCATAGCTCACCCCGGGCCGGGGCTGCTGCGGGTATTTGCAGAGTGCCGCCAGTTGTCCGAGCGTCAGGTTGAGCTCGTGCAGGCTGTGCACCAGCCGCAGACTCTGGGCGTTGCCATCAAACAGTTGCAGGTCCTGACTCAATTCCGCCCACTGGGCCGAAGGTGGCTGCGCCAGCGCCTGCTGATAGAGGGGCTCGAGCATCTCGCCGAGCCACTGGCTCATCACCTGCTCGCCAAAGTGGCCAAACGGCGGGTTACCCACGTCATGAAGCAGGCAGGACATCTCCACCAGATTGATAAAGGCTCCCTCGCAGACCATCCCGACTGGCAAGGCGGCCAGAATGCGGCGGCTGATCTGGCGACCGGTCTCCTGCACCTCCAGCGAGTGGGTGAGGCGGCTGCGCACCGAGGCCTTCACATCAAGCGGAAAGACCTGGGTCTTCTGCTGCAACCGGCGCACCGGCGCGGCCTGCACGATACGGGCGCGATCCTGCTCGGTCGCCTCCAGCAGCTCCTCATCCCCCCAGGGGTGGATGCGCGCGGGGGTAATCAAACGGCTATACATCTCGCAGCTCCTTGCCAGCAACTTCCATCAGACTCAAGACAACCTCCAGCCTCAAGACAGCAACCAGCGCCGCAGACGGGCGATATCGCCCGGATATTCCCGGCGCAGCGTCTCAATCCAGTCTTCCACGTTTTCCCACCAGGCGGGGTGATCCGGGCTCTGGATCAGCTGTGCCGTCTGCTGCAATCGGCGCAGGCCAATGGAGCCTGCCGCCCCTTTTATCTTGTGTGCCTCTTCCACCACCCCCGCTTGATCCTTGGCAATCATGTTGGAGTCGAGCACCGCCATGTAGTCCGGCATCATCTTCTCGAACAGATCGACGCTGGAGAGCAGCACCGGTTTACCCACGGTATCGGCGTAATCGGTGAGGAAGGGGATATCCAGCAGGGCATCCTGATTGCCCGCATCCGCCTGCTCGTCCGCTTCATCCTCGGCCAGATCGGCAAACAGGTGACCAATCACCTCCCGCACTGCTTTGGAGCCAAGCGGTTTGTTAATCACATCCTGCATGCCGTGATCCCGGTAGTACTGGCGATCGCCGGTAGAGTTGGCGGTGAGTGCCACCATGGGTGGCAGGCTGTCGCCATAACGCTCCAGCAGGGTTTTCGCCACATCGAAGCCGGTCATGTCCGGCAGCTGGATATCGAGCAAAATGAGGTCGAAATCATCCGGGTTGGCCATCGCCAACGCCTGGGTGCCGTCTCGTGCCACCTGCACCTGATGACCCAGCTTGCCCAGCAGGGCGCAGGCTACTGTCACGTTGAGCTCCACATCCTCCACCAGCAGGATATCGAGGGAGGGCATCTCCTCCTCCTGCTCTGGCAACACAGGCTCGGCGCAAGCCACTTCCAGCTCGGCGGTAAAGCAGGAGCCTTCGCCCGGATCGCTGTCCACATAGAGCTGCCCGCCCATCGCCTGTACCAGCTGACGGGAGACCGCGAGGCCAATGCCGGTGCCGGTGGCGTGCTTCTTGCCCTGCACCTGATAGTACATGGCGAAGATCTTCTCCTGCTGAGCGCGCGGGATGCCGATGCCAGTATCCTCCACCTCGAAGTGCAGGGCCAGCTTGCCCGGCTCATCGGCGGGATGGGATAAGCAACGCACGGTGACGCCCCCCTCATCGGTAAACTTGACCGCGTTGCCCACCAGGTTCCACAGCACCTGACGCAGGCGAGTACCGTCAGCCATCACAAATTGCGGCATGTCGCCATCGCGATCAAAATGGAGATAGAGCCCCTTCTGCTCCGCCTGAATGCGCGACAGGGTCTCCAGCTCGTCGAGGAAGGCAGGCAGGTCGATACGGGTTGGCGCAATTTCGAGGCGACGGCGATCCAGTTTGTCCAAGTCGATGATGTCGTTGAAGATATTGCCAAGGGTCACAGCACTCAGGTGAATGGTCTTAAGCTGCTGTTGCTGCTTGGGATCGAGGGGAGTATCCATCAGCATCCGACTTAAGCCCACGATGCCGTTGAGCGGGGTGCGCAACTCGTGGCTGATGGTGGAGATAAAGGTGGTCTTGTCGCGACTCGCCTTCTCCAGCTTGTCCTGATACTGCTTGCGCTCGGTGATGTCACGGCCAAAGCCGAGCAGGCCGAGTCGCTTGCCGAAGCGGTCGAAGAAGGGCACCTTGCGCAGCTCGAAGTAAGCCTTGCGGCCATCGGGATACTCCAGCCACTGCTCGTAGGTGAGCGGCTCGTTGCTGGCAAAGACCTGCTTGTCGGTCTCCACCACCTTGTTGGCAATCTCCTGCTTGTAGACATCGAACGGGGTCAGACCGATCAGCTCGGCCTCCACCTTGCCGGTCAGCTCCTCCATGGCGCGGTTGCAGCCGGAAAACTGCTCATCCTCATTGCGGTAGTAAACCAGATCGGGGGAGCAGTCGATAAAAGAGCGCAGCAGGGCAGTACGCTCCCCCAGATGAAGCTGGGCTTTCTCTCGCTGGAACACCTCATTCTCGAGATCCTCGATGGCCTGCAGACGCAGACTCTCGGCCCGGTTGGTCTCGGCAATCTGGGCGTTGAGGCGGCTGATGTTCTCCTGCAGCTGGGTATTGAGCTCCAGATCCCGCTCGCGCATATCTTGCAGCTTGCGCACCATCCTGCTCAGTCGCTGACGGGAATCCTCCAGCTGATCCACCACGATGGAGAGAAAATAGACCGCCCAGGGGGTCACCAGCAGGCCAAAGAAGACCGAGCGAACGAAGTCGATCACATCGATATTGCCGCGCAGGAACAGGGTCACCCCCATCTGGATCGCGACCGCCAGCACGATAATGCCCGCCGCCAGGAACATGCTGAAGCGCACCAGTCCCAGCTTGGTCATCAGATCGACATAATATTGCGCCCAGGATTTAATCTGTTTCATCTTATTGTTTTCCCCCGATATTCGCGGTACAGAATACCAGCACAACCGAGTGAACTCTTCTTAATCTCGCACAATTAATTAACGATTCGCCGAATGAAATGAGTGGGTTAGGATAATTGGCAATATTGAGTCAGTTGCCATTAAGGTTTTTTCTTTATACTCACCGGCCGAAAAAATTCACCACCATTTAATTTAGGAGTTATCCGATGCGCAACACCACCTTGCTGGGCCTGGGCCTGCTGGTCGCAAATAGTGCTTATGCTGATTTGGGTGAAATTCCCAAGGAGTCTGGCTGGTCCGGTTTCCTGCTCGGCGGGGTCAGTGTCATCAATTACGAATCAAATTTTTATAGCGGTGATGATGAAAACCGCCGCCTGAGCGGACTGGGCAGTGCCGAGAGCAGCTCCGCCGTTGCCCCGTTGCTCAACGCCGATATCCGCTACACCTTTGCCGATACCCGCACCCAGGTCTTCCTCGGTAACCTGATCCAGGATGCCATCCGTTTCGACTTCACCCAGCAGCTCGGTATCCGTCAGGAAATGAGCGACAAGGGCATCGTAGCTGGCTCCGTGGTCTTTAATGCCATGCCGACCGAGCAGTGGAGCGATCCCTTCGCCGTAGGCGTTGATCGCCAGTCGACCGATATCAAGTCAAAAGGGGTGCGCTTCGCCTGGGACAGCATCTGGGGTAGCAACTTCAATGGCAGCCTGACCACCCGCAACATCGAGGTGGATGAGGAGCGCAGCGGCAGCCAGTACGGCGCCGATACTGCCGCCAAACTGGATCGCAACGGCAAGATCCACGCCCTCGACCTCTCCTACAAATGGCAGCTGGCACCCGGTCAGATGCTGGAGCCAGCCTTTATCTACCGCCAAGCCGATCTGGATGGCAGCGCCCAAAGCTACAAAAGCAACGGCCTCCAGTTGACCTACGGCATGCGCGCTTCCCAGTGGTCTTTCGTCAGCAACGCCTATCTGGGCCAGACCAAATATGATGAGGCCAACCCCATCTTTGGCCAAAACGCCGACTCCGACGAGTTTGCCCTGACCGGTACCTTCTTCTGGCACCGCCTGTTCGGTATTGCGCCGCTCTCGGCAACCTTTACCGCAGGCTACGCCAAGTCCGATTCCGACATCAACTTCTACGATTCTGAATCCGTGATGTTCAACACCGGCCTGCTCTACAACTTCTAATAACGGTTGTTCGCACCGATACAACAAGGCCACCCGAAGGTGGCCTTGTTGCTATCCGGCATTTGCCTCAAATACCCAGAGAGTCGAGCAGATCATCGTGATCGTTGGCAACCGGGGCCGCAGCCTGAGCCGGCTTGGCGGCATCCTGCTTGGCCTGGGCAATCAGCGCATCGGGATCCAGCTCCTCGTGCTCCATCCCCTCATTGTGGATGCGGATGAACTCGGTTTTGTCCATCGCCAGCTCCAGATAGAAGATGTTGTTGCGGGCGGTGAAGAAGGTGACGCGGCGGGACTCCGGGCTGTCGAGATTGGTATCGACGCTCAGCATCACCTGCTTGTTGAGGGCCAGCATCTTCGGCTGGTTCTGGGTGATGTGGGTCTGCAGATCCCGACCCACCTTGACGGTGAAGCTGCCGACGATCTGGTTCATCAGCTCGCCCATCACGTTGCTCACCTCATCAGAGGTGTGGGAGATGGCGAGATCCTCCTTGGAGAGCCCCATGCTCAGCATGTAGCTCTCGTACAGCTCCATGGCGGCGGCGGCGGAGAAGTTGATCACCACCAGACCGGAAAAACCGCCATCGAACAGCACGAAGCAACCGATATCCGGCTTGAGGCAGGTCTTGCTGATCCGCTGCACCATGCCGGAAAACCGCACCTGACTCATGGTCGCGGCACTCAAAACGTCCGTCACCGAGTTGCACAGGCTGAGCAGCACATCCTCTGTGGTCAATACGGCATCGTCATCGGATCTTGTCACTATCATGGGACCTTCCTGAACATCCAAAATGGGCTTATCTATACCATAACTCTAACAGATGGCGCAGCCCGGAGACTGAAATAGCGACACGCCTCTCAGTTGACTCCGTTATCAGCAGCCACAGGGGTGAAACCGCTCAGCTTGGCGAGCCGGGCACGCCATATATCGGCCTGCTGGGCCAAAACTTGTGGCTCATAAGGCACGACCGGATGAGCACCCCAGATGGGACCGGGCCAGGCACGATCCGTTGCAAAGCGGGCGACATGGTGAAGATGGAGTTGCGGCACCAGATTGCCCAGCGCACCTATGTTGATCTTGTCCGGGCTGAGGGCCTGCTCCATCAGGGCGGCGACGGCGCAGGACTCCTGCATCAGCTGTTGCTGCTGCTCCGGAGCCAGATGGTGAATTTCCCGCAGGTTGGCTACTCGCGGTACCAGGATAAGCCAGGGATACTGGCTGTCTTTGGCCAGCAAGACACGGCAGAGGGGCAGCTCCCCGAGCCACCTAGTATCTGCCTGCAGGCGTGAATGCAATTCAAACATGAAAACCTCGTTGAGTACGATGAACAGAGCGCCTGAAAAAAGGAGTGTCCACGTTACTGCAACGGGCAGAAAACTTAAAGCTGTGGCACGGCCCAACCGATAAAGCGCTTGCGCAGGGCTGGGTCTGCCTGGAGGAACAACTGCTGCAACTGCCCTTCCAGCTCGTTGGCAGCCACAACAGGTTGAGAGCCGCCAGAAACTGCATTGACTGACGGAGCCGCAACCACTTCCGCTGTCAGCGCCGCCTTGCCGCCGCTGCGGTTGTATTCAGCCAGTTTGCCGTTCCAATCCACCCCAAGCAGCATGCCGCTGGTCACCAGCGCGTCCTGCTGGATGGCAAGCGCGCGGCCATTCTCCTGCAACGCCACCACAGGAGCCTTGGCATAGGCCTGCATCCCCCGCTCGTCTCCCGGTACGCTGGCCATCAGCTGCAAATGCTGATTGCTGCCCTGATAGCGCACCACCTGCGGCTCGGAGCGTACCTGCCGATCATTCTCGCTGCTGCTGCGACTGGGGATCACCCCCTCGAAGCGCACCAGCAGTTGCTGCTCGCCATCCGCCAGGGTGGCATGCTGCTCATCCTGCAAGGTGCCGTTGCTCACTGCGAGGATGCGGAAATTCTCCGGCACCTTCACGTCCACCATGGCCTGTACACTGCTGGCTCCCAACACTGCACAGAGCAGCACAAAACCGGTCAACCCTCTATTACTCTTCATTCCCGCTGATCTTCCTGATGCCGATGATGGGCGCAGGGTAGCAGCCGAAGATGACAGAAAAATAACGCCGCTCAGAGCAGGTAGTGGGGTCGCTCGGCAAACCACTGGGCCAGCACCTGCTTGAACAGCCGGATCTTGCGTGGCACCCGCCGCTGCTGGGCATGCAGCACATGAAGCTGATGCAGGCCGCTCTGCCACTCATCGAGCACGGTCACCAGCTCTCCTGCCATCAGCTGCGACTCCACCAGCATCAGCGGACACTTGGCATAGCCCATACCGGCACGCGCCAGTTGCAACACGGTACTGTAATGGTTGGCCCGCACCTTGCCCTGCACCAGAATGTGGGCCTCCTCCCCCTCACGGATAAAGTGCCACTGCTCCCAGGCCGGATTGTGCCCCTGCAACAGGCAGCTGCGCCCGCTCAGCTCATAGGGGGTGGCAGGACGCCCCTCCCGCGCCACCAGTCCGGGGCTCGCCACCACCACATCCTTGAGCCGCCCCAGCGGCAGGGCCACCAGATTGTCCGGCACTTCGCTCATGGCGCGCAGGGCGATGTCGTTCTCTCCCTGGCTCATGTCGACCATCTGGTTGGTGAAGTTGAGCTCCACCTCCACTCCCGGGCAGAGCGCGGCAAAGCTGGTCAGCAGCTCGCTCACCATCCGATCGCCGGTGCTGACCGGGCAGGTAAAACGCAGGCGGCCACAATCCTCTTCGGTCAGCGCCTGAATATCTTGCTCCGCTTGCCGCGCCAGCGCGAAGATCTCCCCCGCCTGCTGATAGAGGGTCTTGCCCGCCTCGGTCAGACTGAGGCGGCGGGTGGTGCGCTGCAACAGTTGTGCATTGAGGGAGGTCTCCAGCGCGCTGACATGGCGGCTCAGCATCCCCTTGCTGACCCCCAGCGTATCGGCAGCAGCCGAGAAACTGCCGCGCAGCACCACTTCGTAAAAGCTGGCCAGATGAGCGATATCCATCATTAGCTCCAATATGGAAACAATGGGTTTATTTTACGCGCTTTTTCGCATTTTCTGTTGCGCTAGAATCGATACATCCCAACCAGGAGTGATGCAGATGAAAATTGTGATTGTGGGTGCCTCCGGCACCGTCGGCTCCGCGGTCAGTGAACTGCTTGCCAAAGATCATCAGGTGATCCGGGTCGGCCACAGTCGTGGCGATGCCACGGTCGACATGCGCGATCCCGCCTCCATCAAGGCGCTGTTTGCCCAAGTAGGCCAGTTTGATGCGCTGGTGGTGGCCAGCGGCAGCGTGGCCTTTAACGGCCTGACCGAGATGACCGACGAGCAGTGGCAGGTGGGACTGGAGAGCAAGCTGATGGGCCAGATCAACCTGACCCGAGCCGCCATTCCCTATCTGACTGACAAGGGTTCCATCACTTTGATCAGCGGTATTCTGAGCGAGGAGCCGATCAACTGGGGCGTGAGCGCCAGCACAGTCAACGGCGCCATCGATCACTTTGTGAAAGCGGCCGCCTGCGAGCTGCCAAGGGGCCTTCGCATCAACGTGGTGAGCCCCACTGTGCTGGAGGAGTCAATGGACAAATACGCCGACTTCTTCCCGGGCTTCGTGCCGGTGCCTGCCGCCAAGGTAGCGCACGCTTACAAGAAGTCGGTGCTGGGCATCCAGACCGGTCAGGTGTTCAGGGTCAACGGCTGATCGCCGCCCGCTAACCGCCAGACCAGCAATAAAAACGGGCCCCGAAATGGGGCCCGTCTGTTTATTTGCTTCTATCTTTCGCCACCAGCAAACGTTTGTTTCTAGGCAACAAAAAGAGAGCACCCCTTAGTCGATCAGACCGTACTGATCGCGCAGCACCTCGATGATCTCCTGCTTGGGATTGGCAGAACGCGCCAGCTTGTGGCCGATGATCTTCTCGGCGATCCCGACGTAGGTGTTGGAGATATCCATCATCACTTCGGTCGGCAGCTTGTTGTCGCGGGCCAAGGCGAAACGTTCCGGCATGCGGTTCTTGTTGAGCAGAATGTCCGGATCCGGGAAGTGGTTGAGCAGCCACTGACGGAAACCCTCTTTGGACTTCTCGACAATCTGACCGTCGCGCAGGGCCGCGCCATCCCAGATACGGGAGCTGTCGGGGGTGCCCACTTCATCCATGTAGATCAGCTTTTCGTTGCCAGCGGCATCGTGGACATAGCCAAACTCGAACTTGGTATCGACGAAGACCTGATCCAGCCCGGCCAGTGCGTCGCTAATGACGTTGAAGCCCTCTTTGAGCAGCACTTCGTAGCGGTCGATGTCGGCCGGTTTGCTGAAGTTAAAGCCCTTATAATGGCGCTCGATATCGGCACGGGAGACGTTGACGTCATCGGCTTCCGGCACGCCATCCAGCCCTTTCAGTACGCCCTTGGTGGAGGGAGTGATGAGGATCTCCGGCAGTTTCTGATCCTTTTTCAGCCCTTCCGGCAGGGTGATGCCGCAGAACTCGCGCTCGCCATCCTTGTAGGCACGCCACATGGAGCCGGTGATGTACTGGCGGGCAATCGCCTCGATCATCACCGGATGGGCTTTTTGCACGATCCAGACGAAGGGGTGCGGAATATCCAGAATGTGGCTGTCGGCCAGTCCCTTCTCCTTGAACAGCTTGAACCAGTGGCTGGAGATAGCATTGAGCGCCGCGCCCTTGCCCGGCACGCCGTTCAGGCCATCCACACCTTGCCAGATGCAATCGAAGGCCGAGATGCGATCGCTGATCACCATGAGGGCGAGGGGCGCATCGGCCGGCACATCATAGCCTTTCTCTTTTATGAGCCGGGCACTGTCTTCGGGGGTCAACCAGTAGACGCTGCGCACTTTGCCGGAATGGACAGGTTTATCGGTACGGATCGGCAAATCGTCATTCACCGCCAATACTTGATCTGCAAGACTCATGGCTAATAACACTTCCTGTTTGTGGGGGGTAAACATCGCGAGTCCCTCACCTGCGCGCTCTGTTTGCAACGGGCTGGCAAGGGGGCTCGCATCATCGAAAACCGCTCGGAATCCCCGCGTTTTCAGGGGGATTTTGATAACAAAACAGGGGCACAAGGCCCCTGTATTTATTCTGCTTTTGCTGCTGCCTGATCGGCCAGCCCCTTGGCGAACGCCTCGGACAGGCTGATATACATCTGGGAGATAACCCCGGACGATACCGGCTTCTTGTCCTTGTCGAACAGGGTAATGGAGGTCTTGCCTCCCGCCATTTCGCCAAGCTGGAAGCGGTATTTCTCCTCCTCCAGTTTGAACGGCTCGCTCCCTTTCGCCTTCCAGAACTCGGCACCCGGCTCTTCGTACTCGACGTCGATCCAGCCCAGAGACTGCTGGGTATCCTTGATGGTGAAACCGTAAGCGGGCAGTACCTGGTTGAGGCGACGCCACACCTGATCAAAGGAGCCTTCGGCAATCCAGGCGCTCAGCTCGTTGTTGTCCAGACCCAGTTGCAGACCCATGCCATCGTTGGACTTGTGCTGCTCGCGGGCTTTCAGCTGGCTGTCGTAATAGAGCGAGAACTGGTTCAGCACTCGCGCGGCATAGCGCTGGGCATCGGCAGGGGTCAGCTTGTTGCTGGTCTCGCCGTCGATGGTCTCTTCGTGATCCAGCACCCGGACCGACATGTTGACGGCGTGGCGCTGGGCGTCGTTGCGCACGGTGAACTGGTAACGCTGACGGATTGTGAAATCCTCGTCATCTTCACCCCAGCCATCGAGGGCGACCGTGTTGTCAAACCAGCCGGTCTGCAATACGCCATCCTGCTGATCCAGCTTCTCGGTGGTGACCTTGTATTTGGCCAGGAAGTTCATCAGGAACGACCAGGTATCGCGCTCCACGCTCTGGCTGGTGCTCAGGGCATAGAAGGCAACGGTCGGTTCGGTTGCACTCTGCACGACCTGACTGCCCGGTACCACGGTCAGCAGCTGGGCGGGCGGGCGCACATCGACCTGGGCGCCGAGGGCACCTTCACGGCTGCTCTCGGGAAGCGGCGGAATATCGTACTGGCTGTTGAAGGTGGGGGCGCTCAATCCTGCGGGGATCAAGAACGCGCGGCCCTCGAGGCGGGCATCTTCATAACCGAAGTCGCGGTTGGCCATTTTGCGATCCTGGGGAGTGCTGCAACCGGCCAAGACGGCCACAGTCGCAACGCTCAGCACCAGACGGGCTCTATTTCCCTTTCCATTAGATTTAAACACTCGCCATCAACTCCGCTGTGGTCAGTGCTCGCGCCATCAGCTGTTCGCCCTCGGGGGTGAGGTCGACAAGCGGCAGGCGCAAGGTGGCTGTTGCAATCAACCCCAGTTGGGCACAGGCCCATTTCACCGGGGTGGGGCTCGGTTCGCAGAACAGAGTCTTGTGCAACGGCATCAAGAGATTGTTGATGTCATGCGCCTGCCCGGCATCACCGGCCAGCGCAGCACGACACATGTCGGCCATCTGGGCCGCTGCAATATTGGTGGTGACCGAAATCACGCCATCGCCACCTTGCAGCATAAAATCACAACCAGTGGCATCGTCGCCACTGTAGAGAGCAAACTCCGGCCCGCACAGCTCGCGCAGCAGCGGGGTGCGGCTCAAATCGCCGGTTGCCTCTTTCAAACCGATAATGCCGGGAACCTTGGCCAGACGGGCCACGGTCTCCGGTTTGAGATCGCAACAGGTGCGACCGGGCACATTATAAAGAATTTGGGGCAGACCACTAGCCTCGGCGATCGCACAATAGTGGCGATAGAGACCTTCCTGAGTGGGCTTGTTGTAGTAAGGAGTCACCGAGAGACCCGCCACCACGCCGGTTTTGGCCAGTCGCTTTGCCAATTCAATGGCATGGGCAGTATTGTTGGAGCCGCAACCGGCGATGACGGGAATGCGTCCGGCGGCATACTCAACGGTCTTTTCAACGACGGCGATGTGCTCCTGCTCGCTCAGGGTCACCGATTCCCCTGTGGTACCCACCGCAACAATGGCGCTGGTCCCGGCGCTGACATGATAGTCGACCAGTTTGGCCAGACTGGCCCAATCGACTTCACCTGAAGCCAGCATGGGGGTAACGAGCGCAACAATACTACCGCGTAACATGGACTTTTCTCCCGATTTTCAGGGGCGTAATGGTAAAGCTGACCCCTTTGAAAAACAAGGGAGAGAGGGGGCAAGCCGTGATACCATCCGGAACAAAAAGTAATGGACGAAAGTCGGCAGCGTCCCTCAGGGAGTGGTCATCAGGGCCGGAGGATTGGCTTGCCAGCGCGGCTTTCGCAACGAAATAACGGACGAGAGAAGATTTATGACTCACTACCTGGTCGTAACGGCCATCGGCACGGACAGGCCTGGCATCGTCAATGAAGTGACCCGCCACGTCAGTGGCTGTGGTTGCAACATTGTGGACAGCCGCCTTGGCATCTTCGGCAATGAATTTACCTTTATCATGCTGCTCTCGGGCGACTGGAACAGCATGATGCAACTCGAAATCAGCCTGCCCCTGCGTAGCCAGGAGTGGGATCTCATCACCATGATGAAACGCACCGAACGCCACCAGTCCCTGCAGTATGACGTCCGCGCCAGTGCCGACCTGTTGATCCGCGACGAGCCCGGCATCGTAAGCCAGTGCACCCAGTTCTTCAGCGAACATGGCTGGAACATTCAGGCGATGCAATCCATGACCCTGGAGCAGCAGCCGTTCAACCTGCTGAAGATCAGTTTTCAGCTCAATCTGGCCAGAGAGGGTGAAGTGGAAGGTTCGCAAACTGCCTTCGCCGAATTCTGTCGTCAACTGGGTGCCGAATCGTTCGAGTTTATCGTCAATCGCAAACACGCCTGAGGGCGTTTTACCCGAGGAGACCCAATGCAACCACTACAAGCTGGCAGCCCCGCCCCCGATTTCTCCCTGCCCGACCAGAATGGCAATCAGGTCAGCCTCGCTGGCCTGCGCGGCAAGAAGGTGCTGGTCTATTTCTACCCCAAGGCGATGACCCCCGGCTGCACCACCCAGGCCTGCAGCCTGCGCGATGTGAACGCCGAGCTGGCCGCCCTCAATGTGGTGGTACTTGGCATCAGCCCGGATCCGGCCAAACGGCTGAAAAAGTTTGAAGAGAGGGACCAGCTCAACTTCACCCTGCTGGCTGATGAAGACCACGCCGTCGCGGATGCCTTTGGCGTCTGGGGCCCGAAGAAGTTCATGGGCAAAGAGTATGACGGCATTCACCGTCAGAGCTTCCTGATCGACGAAGAGGGCAAGATTGCCCACCACTTCGACAAGTTCAAAACCAGCGATCACCATCAGGTGGTACTGGATTTCCTCAAGGGGTAACCCTCCCCTGCGTCATTGAAAGGCCTGCCATGCAGGCCTTTTTTGTCTGGTCAGCCGCCCCTTGCCAACGGATTTTTCTCACCAACTCCCCCGCCCAGATCAAAAAATTCATTTTATATATGGGTTAACGTGACCCCAGAATCATCTTCCAGCGAGATATCCCATGAACATGAGCAACACTGAACGTTTGATCCTGAGCAACCAGTACGAAATTCTGGCGAAACTCAATCCGGAGAAAGCGGACGTCTACCAGCGCGCCAGTACCATCATCGAACGCGGCTACTGCCTGCAGATCCTCGAGTTGGAGAAGAGCTTCGGCCATCTGGATCTGGCGACCTGCCAGGAGGTAATCGACACACTGGAGCTGCACCACGCACTGGCCATCTCATGGGGTAATCTGGATGCCGCCGATCAGGGCGAGATCAATGCCAGTCGGCTGGAGTTCAATGGCTACAGCCGCAGCCAGGAGCGTGAACTGGCCGACTATGTCTGCTTCCTGCTGGAGGTGGACAAGCGCTTCCCCGAGCTCAAATGCCCGTGCGACGAGCTCTCCAGCGACATCGCCATGCGCGACAAGTACCAGCGGATGCTGACTGTATGGCGTCAGTGCCCTCGTCAGTACAAGCTCTCCATCCAGGAGATCCGCAAGGTACTGGCAGCGTGATCCGCACACCGACCGCCACAAAAAAGGCGCCACTGGCGCCTTTTTGCATCTGAAACGGGTTATTCGTAGAGAAAGGATTTATCGAGCTGCTGGAAGGCCGCCTTGAGGGTATCAGCCAGCTCTTCATAGCGGGGCTGGGAGACCAGCTGACGGCGGCCGCCCTGCTCGTTCATCTTGCCGTTGATCTCCCGATACCAGCTCGCCAGCGACGGGGGCAACCGGGTGTCG